>DATIED010000305.1:0-5052 GCA_035455965.1 Spongiibacteraceae bacterium | reverse complement strand
AATTAATTTAACTTTTCGGCGGGCGCTATGAAGTAATTTTTTTAACTTTAATTCCTTATATTTTCCTTATTTTATTTCTGCTGTTGAGTTTTACGGGCGCGTGCCGAGCGCTGTGATAAATAAACTGAAAATAAGCTCGATTATTACAGTTTTTCGTTCGAAATATTAAAATTTACCCTCGTAAAAAATTCGGAACCAACCGCGCGCAACGTTGACCAATTACTCTCGATAAGTATTTCAATCGAGATCGGTTAACTCTACTTTGCGAGGGCTAAATAATGGATGCGGATCAACAGCGAGCGGTCGCAGCTATACTGCGCCACGATGCGGACAGTACCGGCGCGGAACTGGTTTATTATTTTGTCCACGAGCTCGGCGTGCTGGAGCGCGAGGCGTGGCTGGCGGTGGCGAGCGGACGCAGCGGTGGTTGCAGCGCGACAATGGTCGACTCTTTGCGGCGCACTCTATGATGTGCACTCTTTGCTCCGCACTGTTTGATAGATAGGACGTAACTGTTGCCTCGGTTATGCCGGCTCCAGCCCGTCGTTGGACGCTTGGGGTGCAGCGACGGCCAGCGAAGTACGATCGCGGCCCTGGTGTTTGCTCTCGTATAAGGCTTGATCGGCGGCGCGCAACAGCTGTTGCGAATCGTCGCCGTGATGTGGATAGATCGCCACGCCGGCCGACACGCTGATGCGGTGGTCGGTATCGATACTGTCGATAATCAGCTTTTTAACGGCCAGCCGAATCGTTTCGGCGCGCGCCAGTGCTTGTCGCTGATCGGTGTTGGTCAATAACACGACAAATTCCTCGCCGCCGAGCCGACAGGCAATATCGCTCTTACGAATGTGTTGCTGCAGCAGATCGGCCAATGCCACCAGCACTTCATCGCCGGTGTCGTGGCCATAGCGATCGTTAAACGTTTTGAAATGATCGATATCGAGCAGGATTACCGCGAATGCGGTGCGGCTGCGCTCCCATAACGCAATTTCCTGTTGCATCTCCTGATAGAGATAGCGTCGATTATAGAGGCCGGTCAACGGATCGCTGATCGATTGTTCGCGCAATTGCTCCAACAGCGTCAGATTGATTAATGCCAGTGCGGAGTGATCGGCGAGCGCGCGCACCAGTTGCCGCAGTTTTTGGTTGGCGATCGTATCGTTGCTCCAGAACGGCTGACGTTGCACCAGCACCAGCGCACCGACACTGACGCCGCGCGATTGCAGCGGCGCACATAACACATAGCCGTGCGGTGTCGTCACTTGCTCGGCATGCCATTCCTGTTGTTCGACACTGTCCGGAAATAATGTGCCCTTGCGCAACGCCGTCAATACGTCCTGTTGCGGAAGCCAATCCAGATGGTCCTGTTCGCCCCAGGCGCACTCCAGCATACATAGTTTATCGTCGCGCCACTCGTACAGCGCACCGCTTTCGTATTGAAAGAATTTGGCGCAGCCCTCGCCGAGCGTTTGTAATAATTCGGCGCGCGTGTTGCAGGCGTGCAGTGAATCGTTCAATTCATTGAGATGGGTAATATTCTCGTTGTGCTTCGCCAATTGCTGCAGCAGCGTATTGAGTTGTTCGTTGCTGGCCTTTAGTTCCTGCTGCACGTATTCGCGCGCCACCACTTCGCGCGCCAGATCGAGATTGCTACGATCCAGCTCGTCGGTGCGCTGTTGCACGCGCTCCTCCAATTCGCGGTTTAACTGTTGCATGCGTCGATCGAATAACACGCGGTCGCTGATATCGGTGATTACGCCGAGGCGGCCGCTGACCTCGCCTTGCCCATCGCGCAGCGGCGCCGCGGAAACAATGGTGTGTACGACGCTGCCGTCGGCGCGGCGAAAACGAAATTCGTATTTCTCTTTGATGCCGGCGAGGCGCCGCTCCGTGTGCTGGTCTGCCGCTGCGTGATCCTCGCTATCGACGAACTCCAGAATATTGCGGCCGATCAAACTGTTCGGACCATCGGCACAGCCGAGCAGGTCGGCGATCGCGGTATTGGCGAAGGTAGTGTTACCCTGCGGATCGAGAATCCAGATTCCTTCCGCGGAGGTTTCGATCAAGAGCCGATAGCGCTGCTCGCTCTCGCGCAGTTGTGCGTGTTGATCGGATAGCGCTCGATACGCCTCCTCGAGTTGCTCGCGGCGCGGCAGCGCCAGAATTTTCGGCATCAGCGGCCATAGGGCCATGGCGCATGCGATCGAGACGATACCGGTGAATAGGGTCAGATAGGCGTCGAGCCAATAGGCGCTGTTCCAGATGTTCCAGATTTTTAACAGATGAGTGGTGCCGCAGGCGATGATGAACACGCCGAACAATACGACCAGCCAGCGGTATTTTAAATCGGTGCGTTTGCGCGCGAAGTACCACAGCGCGGGTGGAATGCTGTAATAAGCGGCGACGATCATGCCGTCGGCGACGATATACAGCCAGGTCAGCGTTGGCGTCCACAAAAAACAATGGCCGTGCGGCATAAAAAGGGGGTCGTTCATCCATTGCTGCAACGATTCGAGCATGACCGCTGGCGCCTCCTGTTTGCCGCCTAACGTAACTGCTAAGCGTTACGTTATATACCTCATTCAAATGGTGCTGGCGAGTGATTTACCCGCCGGGGACGGATTTGCCGATGTCGGCGCGAGAGTCGCGACGGCTAAAGCTTTAGCTGCTCGAGTCGTCGCGGTGGTGGATTGCAGTGCAATCCGACGCTGGCTGGCTGCCTCCATACAGCGAGCCATTCCCGCAGGTTATTGTCGCAGGACTTTAAAATTATTTACGTGATGCAAGTCTTAGGCTGCATGTGTTGCGGTGCCACTGTCGGAAATTGCTGCTGTGCGTGCACCGCTAAAGGCAATTCTTGTACAAACTAATGCTATTTGCGCAAGCAATATATATGGCTCCCCTTAGCAATAAATTAAGTTGCGTGGCGGGGAGGGGAATGTATATTACCGGCACAGTTTCCGGCGACCAAGAGCGACGATGGCACAGCAAAATCTGAATAAACGCTTATTGATGATGGGGCTATTTTTAATCCTGCTGTTCGGCGGGTTATTCGGCTTCGATTTATTCCGCAAGGTGCAGATGGGTAAAGCGTTTGCCGCGTATCGGCCGGCGCCGGTACCGGTGACGGCGATCCGCGCGGAGATCGGTGCGGTGCCGCGCGCGCTGCAGGCGATCGGTACGCTGGAGGCGGTACGGCAGGTGACGATCGCGCCGGAGGTCGATGGCCGTATCACCGAGTTGCATCTATTGCCGGGTGCGACAGTGAAGGCCGGTCAGCCGCTGTTGCAGTTGAACGATGGCCCGGAGCGCGGCGATCTGCAGCGTCTGCGCGCGCAGGCCAGGTTGGCGCAGATCAATATCGACCGCTCCAAACAACTACTCAATCTCGCGGTCTCGCAAGGCGAACTCGATACGCAGCAGGCGACGCTCGATGCGATCGCCGGCGATATTGCGCGCACCGAGGCGCTGATTGCGCAGAAACTGATCCGGGCGCCGTTTTCCGGCGCGCTCGGCGTACAGCGCGTGCACGAGGGGCAATATGTGAAGCAGGGCGAAGCATTGGTGACGCTGACCGATTTGCATACGCTGTTTCTCAATCTCACGCTGCCCGAGCAGACACATAGCCAACTCAGCATCGGCCAGACCGTACAGTTTTATGTCGACGCCTTACCGCAGCAGCAGTTCAGCGCGAAAATTATCGCCATAGAGCCGCAGATCGGCGCCGAGTCGCGCGCGATTAAATTGCAGGCGCAATTGGACAATCCCAAAAATCTGCTGGCGCCCGGTATGTTTGCGCGCGCGGCGCTGCAACTGGCGCCGGAGGCAAATGTGTTGAGCGTGCCGGAGACGGCGATCGACTTCAGCATTCACGGCGACTCGGTATTTGTGTTGCGCAAGCAAAAGACCGAGCAGGGCGAAGCACTGGTGGCGACCCGCGCGCTGGTGCAGACCGATGGCCGCTCGGGCGATCGAGTGATCGTACGCAGCGGTTTGCAGGCCGGCGATCTGGTGGCGACCACCGGGCAGATTAAATTGCACGACGGCGCGCCGGTACAAATTGTCGACAATACGACGCTCGAAGCGGCGGCGAAAAAAATGCAAGGCCGACCGGAGTAATCAGTAGCGATGCCATTCACCGATTTATTTATTCGCCGGCCAATTCTTTCGCTGGTCGTCAACATGCTCATTTTATTGCTGGGTATAGCGGCGCTGCGCGGTCTGCCGATCCGCGAATTTCCGCTGATGGAAAATGCCACCATCACGGTCACCACCAATTATCCGGGCGGCACCGCCGAGACCATGCAGGGCTTCGTCACCACGCCGATCGCGCAGGCGATCTCCACCGCCGCCGGCATCGAATATTTGTCGTCGACCTCGACGCCCGGCATCAGCGTCGTCACTGCGCGTTTAAAACTGAACGCCGATTCGAATCAGGCCATGACCGAGATCATGGCCAAGCTCAACGAGGTGAAATACAAGTTGCCGCGCGAGGCCAACGATCCGGTGATCGAGAAGACCAGCGGCGATCCGACCGCGATCACCTACATCGGTTTTTCCAGCGAGCAACTGAGCCTGGCGCAGGTCACCGATTACGTCGCGCGCACCGTGCAACCGATCATCAGCGCCATTCCCGGCGTATCGCAGGCGCAGCTGGCCGGGGGCCAAACGTTGGCGATGCGGATTTGGATCGATCCGCAGCGCATGGCGGCGCGCGGTCTGTCGGCCGATCAAGTGGCCGAGGCGATCCGCCGCAATAATTTTCAGGCGGCGCCGGGGCTGGTCAAAGGTTCGTTCGTGATCAGTAATATTCGCGCGGAAACCGATCTGATCAGCGTCGACGATTTCAAAAACATGGTGGTGCGCGCCGATGGTGACGCACTGGTGAAATTGCAGGATATCGCCACGGTAGAGCTGGGCGCGCAGAGCTACGATCAAACCGGCTTGATGGATAACAAGCGAGCGCTGTATATCGCTGTGTACGCCACACCGACCGGCAACCCGCTCGATATCGTGCATACGATTCGCGCCAAGTTGCCTGAGATCGCCCGC
>DATIED010000304.1:0-5934 GCA_035455965.1 Spongiibacteraceae bacterium | reverse complement strand
AAATTCGCCGATATCGATTTGATCGGCATTCCGCATCGCCTGGTCATCGGCGATCGGGGGCTGGCTGAAAACGCTCTCGAATACAAAGGTCGCCGCGATACCGAAACCCGCAACATAGCGTTGAACGATGTCGAGCAATTTGTCCAAACCAACATTCCGCGCTGTTAAATTCGCGCTTTGCCTATCGATCCTGGCGGGGACACAACTTGTCTCCGCCGGCGGTATGCCGCGCGACGAACAGGAACGCGCGGAAATGCGCGTCTTTTTAAAAGGCGCGATCGATAAAGCGGATAGCTTCGCCGATCGCTTCGATGCGGAGGTGTGGTTGCTCGATATGTCTACCCGGCTCGCGCGCTTTATGCCGAATACCGAGGAGCGCCTGGATTTGCTGCGCGCGATTCACCGCGAAGCCAAACGCGCGCAATTAAAGCCGGATCTGGTATTAGCGCTGATTCAGGTAGAGAGTCGCTTCGATCGCTATGCGGTGTCGCGCGCCGGCGCACAGGGCTTGATGCAGGTAATGCCGTTTTGGAAAGGCGATATCGGTCACCCGGATGACAATCTCACCGATGTGACCACCAACCTGCGCTACGGCTGTCAGATATTGAAATATTACATGCAGAAGGAAAACGGCAGTTGGATGCAGGCACTGGCGCGCTATAACGGTAGCTACGGAAAATTGTGGTATCCATCGCTGGTGATGGACGCGTGGCGCGATCGTTGGTATGCCGGCGACTTGTAACAAGGCTCCGCAACTAGCGGTGTCACGGCCTTACCGCCAATTACAGCAAACCGTATTTCTGCAGCATTTCCAGTAGTTTTGTGCGGTCGATCGGCTTGTGAATAAAATCCAGCGCACCCAATTGCAATACCCGTTCGCGCGCACCTGGCTGAATATCCGCAGAGATAATAATCAACATGGTCTTCAGCCCTTCGGCCCGCACCTGCGCCAATACTTGATAGCCATCCATCTCCGGCATGGTTAGATCCAGAAAAACCATCTCGCCTTTGCCAGCACGAATCGCATCCATACATTCGATACCGTTGCCGGCAAGCGTTATTTCGACATCCCAATGTTCAGGCAAAGAGCGCATAACCTGCTTGCGCGCCATATTGGAATCATCACAAATCAGCAATGGGATAGGCATTGGAATATCAGTGCTCGCCACAGCAGGTTATACAACCTGCCACCGATTAGAGTTGCATTGAAGAAGTAATGCAGAAACAGTATAGCCGGATCATTTTAATTCAGGGCATCGCCGCGCGCCGCTGCCGAGCTGTCGGCGTGTGCAACGAACAATTCGCCGGCGTTGCCGAGATCGCTATTCCAACGCTCCAGAATCGTCGCCAGGCTTTGCGCTTGACGATGCCACGCGCGCAACTCTTCGATACCTTCGCGAGCACCTGCGTAGACGGGTACCTTGAGCAATTCGGCCACCAGGGGGTGCTGCGGCTGTTGCATGCGGTTCACCTCCAGCCGCCAGCGGATACTGTGGACTACGGTGCGATAAAACAATAGTTTGGTGGAGAGCTGTACCTGGCTAAAATTATCCAATGCACCGAACGCCTTAAAATCGCAGGCAAATAATAATGCACTGCGATCGACCGGCGCGGCCACGGTAGCCTTGCGCTCGTGATCGCACAATAAAGCCAAATCGCCGAACAATTCGCCAGGCGTAATGGTATTCAGCTCGCTGCCGAGTTCCGGCTCATCGCGATACACCTGTAACTGCCCTTTCACCAAAAAATACAGCCACGTGCCCACCTGACCTCGTCGCATGATCGTTTCGCCAGGCGCTAACTCGACCAGACAAGAATAGGTCAGCAACAACTGTAACTGCTGATCATCGCGCAGCCTTAACTCTTTGAAGAAAGGTATCCGCCCCAGCAATGCCGCCAGCTCAGCGGCCGGCAAAAGTCGGATTTCTTTGATATTCATCGATTAACTCTTCCGATTGGATCGCCGCGGCGACCGCTACCCAATGCTTTAACGGACTGTTTTATTGTTAGTAAATGTAGCCGGGCTTGCCGTGTTCTGCCGCATATTTCTACGCGTTAAATCGTCACTGCCCCCTTACCTCGCTCGATGAAAAAATATGGTCTATCTTTACAGCCGACAATTAGAAATTGGACTTAATAGCAGCCACAGTAAAGCCTTTTTGGCCAATAAGGCCCGGCCTACACTACAACTTTTAGCTGCCTGTAATTCACGATGAAGTTCTTCGGCATAATAAATTATGAAACAACTGATCGCTCTGTTTACTACGCTTCTGCTCACCTCAGGCTTTGCAATCAGCGCCAACGCAGAACCAGGCGCGCCCAATCTCAGTGGCATGGCAGCCTACGAACAATTGCGCAAGGAATACTATATTGGCGCCCTGTATCTCGGCTGGCCCGGCCACGATGCCGCCACCATTTTGGCCATGCCCGGCAAACGTCAGATGGAGTTGCGCATCACTGCCGATCGCTGGCCGGCCCTGCGCTTCGCACAGATGTGGAATCAGGGCATAACCATCAATAACGATGGTGCTACTCTCAACGCCAACGCCATGGATATCGTGGCCTTTACCAGCATTCTGAAAGGCGACCTGCTGGAGGGCGATCAACTCGTCATCGAGACCGAACCTAATACCGGCACGCGCGTGACACTCAATGGCGTCCTGGTGCTGCACAGTAAAAGTAGCGCGCTATTTAATCTCATCCTCAACTCATGGATCGGCTCGCGCCCCCCCAGCTCCGAATTCAAGCGCGATATATTGACCTTGCCGACGACACCTGCCGGCACCGATCTAGTCGCTCGCTATGAAACTATTCGTCCAAACGATGCCCGTAAAAAAGCAGTCGTCGCCTGGGGCATAAAGCCCGAGTTGGATACACCTGCCGCTACAGCTGCGACAACGGCTACGGCGGTGACCGCCGCGGCTAACAAAACACCTGAACCAGTCGTACCCAAGCCAGTGCCTGCCATCGCAGCCACACCGGTACAAGCTAAGCCAGCCACTCCGCCGCCACTGCCCAAGCCGATTATCGAGCCGATTACGGTGCCAGCCGCCACTCCGCAACCGGATCCCGCCGCACTGGCCGCAGCACAGCAGGCAAAAGCGGAAAAAGAGCAGCAACAGACAGAGCTCTACAACCAGTATCTCGGACAGATTCGCAAACAGGTATTGCGCCATATCGAATATCCACGGCGCGCATCCAAAGAAGGTATCGAAGGTTTAGTAATGCTGCGCATAAGTCTCGACCGCAATGGCAATGTGACCAGCAGCGAAATTGCGCAAACCGCGCACGATCTCCTGGATGGCGCGGCCGAAAACGCCGTTAAAAAAGCCGAGCCCTATCCGAAACCGCCCGAACAACTCGAGGGCTCGCAATTTCAAATATTGATTCCGGTGGTATTCAAACTGGCTCAATAAATTTCGGCGATTCATCGAACAGGCTTATGCCCGACAAACCTGTTCGATAATTTTTAAATCCGAATCCGTATAAACCATACGCTCCCAATCTCGCCAAATTTAAACTATTTTTCAATGCGCCTTCGCCCACGATCCGCCTAAATTTTATGCAGCCCGTGGTAAGGGATTAACAACGCCAGCCATCGCTCGAGAGCAAACATCAACAAACAATAATTACGCAGTAGCGTCACGCAGCCCGCTTTCGCCAATTATTCAGCGCCGCTGGTCGATCGCACGGAAATACCGGCACAGCGACGCTATACTCATTTCAACTTCAGTAGTAGCGATGTATCGGCACCATGCGCCCCACCCAGTCAGGCCCGCTAGAACAATTTCTTCCCGATCTCCAGGAGTCCCCCGAACTGCCGCGCGCCGATTTGATTTTGTGCCGATTCTGCCACGCGGCGATCACCAGCCAACGCGAGCAACTGGAAATCGGCAGCGGCCATCAACATCGTTTTATCAATCCGCACGGACTACAATTTTTAATTGGTTGTTTCCGGCTCGCGCCGGGCTGCGATATCGCCGGACTACCCACCACCGAATACTGCTGGTTTCAGGGGCACAGCTGGCAAAGCGCACGTTGCAGCGATTGCGGCGAGCACTTGGGATGGTTCTATCAAAGCGGCGAGGCCAATCAATTTTTCGGTTTAATTGTCGATAAACTGGCGCGCTACCAGCGCTAAGCGAATCCTGGCCGGCATTAAATTTACGCGCTGGCCAGTGGGCCTTAGAAAAACTATCATGGGCGCCCACGCCAAACCTGTACCGCTACCCATGTCGTCGACTCCATTCATCGTTCCCTACTGCGACCGACCGGTGCCCGTGTTATTCGCCGACGATTATTTAGTCGTCGTCGATAAACCGCATGGCCTGTTATCGGTACCAGGCCGCGATCCCGCCAATCGCGATTGCGTGCCATCGCGATTGCTGGCGGAATTCGGCGAGTTACGCATCGTTCATCGGTTGGATTTGGATACTTCGGGCATTATGGTGCTGGCACGTACGCCGGATGCGCATCGACATTTGAATCGTCAATTCGAGCAGCGCGAGACCGAAAAATACTACGAGGCGCTGGTCTGGGGATTACCCAATAACGACGAGGGCGAAATTAATCTGCCGATCTGCGTAGATTGGCCGAACCGGCCGCGCAAAATTGTCGATTACGAAAACGGTAAAGCGGCGCAAACTTTTTATTCGGTGCTGGCGCGCGACGCCGAACGCAATATCAGTCGCGTATTGCTAAAGCCGATCACCGGTCGCTCGCATCAATTGCGGGTACATCTCGCCGAGATCGGCCATCCGATCCTCGGCTGCCCATTCTATGCGCACGAGCAGGCGCCCTCAGCCGCCGAGCGCCTGACGCTGCATGCACGCAGCCTGGAGCTAACGCATCCAGTCAGCGGCGAGCGCACGCTGTTCGAAGCGCCGACGCCGTTTTAAATCGACCTGAGACAGGCGTAAGAACAGCTCTCGTTTCAGTCTACAGCTCTCATTTCAACCTATAGATAGGAGCACCAATCGCTCCAACTGCCGGCGTATAACTGCGCATCTTCGCGACCGATTTCCGCCAGCGACAATAAATTTACGCAGGCGGTTACGCCGGAGCCGCAATACACCACGATATTTTTTGCAGTGGCGATATCGCCCCAGCGCACGCGCTGATCGTCCGGCGCATTGAACAACCCCACATCGCTGCTGACCTGTTGCCATGGATAGTTGCGCGCGCCAGCGATATGGCCGGCGACCGGATCAATGGGCTCCTCCAGCCCGAGAAAGCGCGGTGCTTCTCGCGAATCGATCAATACCGTATCGGCGATGCTATCAGCATTCTTGCCAACAGCGACTCGCTTCACCGCATTGATATCGATCGCCATTTCCGCTCGCGGCGATGCCATGAATGCGCCCGTCTCAGGTGGCGGCAGTTCGGCGTCCATCGGCAGTTTTGACGCGCGCCACGCGCTGTAGCCGCCATCCAAAACCCTGACATTATCGTGACCGCAGTAACGCAGCAGCCACCAGAGCCGCGCGGCGAAGGCGAATTTGGAGTCGTCGTAAGCGACGACCAGCGACGGCGGATTACTGTTAATTCCGAGCCGACTGAATACGGCCGTTAACTCGCTCAATGTCGGCAACGGATGGCGGCCGCCATGCAAAGCACGCGGGCCGCTGAGATCGCGATCGAGATGCGCATAGCGGCTACCGGGAATATGCCCTGCGGCATACTGCTGTTCACCTGCCAGCGGGTCCGCCAACGCAAAGCGGCAATCGACCACCACGACATTTTCATGCTGGCAACACTTGGCCAGCTCCGCTACGGAAATCAACCAGCGACTCATCGCACCACCTAATCAAGGAACGGTATCGTTAATTAAAACCTTCGGGGTTGGATGCCAGGAACGGGGTGAAGGGGGGCCCTTTTTCGCGGCTCTGTGGCAAGCAACTAAGTAGCTGCGGTGCTATCGGCTTGGCAGAACTC
>DATIED010000303.1:0-5666 GCA_035455965.1 Spongiibacteraceae bacterium | reverse complement strand
GTGTTTGGCTGGGCCAATTTCCAAGGCAATCTGCCGACCTTCGCCGAGCATTTCCAAACCTACATTCTCGATATGCCAGGTTACGGCGGCAGCAGCGCCGTCGATGGCAATCCGATCGCGGCGGCGGTCGATGCGACGCTGCGCTTCATGGATAAAATGGGTATCGCGCAAACAGCGTTTGTCGGTAACTCGATGGGCGGCATGGTCGCCACGCATCTCGCCGCGGCGCATCCGGAACGCGTGACGCGGTTGTGTACGATCGGCGGCGTCGGCACCAACCTGTTCAGCTCATTCCCCAACGAAGGCATTAATCTGCTGGTGGAATTCACCGAGCAACCGACGCGCGAACGCCTGATCGCCTGGCTGCGCTCGATGGTGTACGACCAGTCACTGGTGACCGAGGAGTTGATCGAGGATCGCTGGCGCCGCGCGACTAACCCGGAAACGCTGGCGGTGAGTCGCCGCATGTATTCGCGCGCGGCGATGCAGGCGATCGGCGCGGCGCAGAAAAGCAGTCAGCCGTGGGCGCATCTGCAAGCGCTGCAGTGCCCGACGCTGATCACCTGGGGCCGCGACGATCGGGTCACGCCGGTCGACTGGGCAATTCTGCCGATGCGGCTGATCCCAAAATGCGAGTTGCATGTGTTTTACGATTGCGGCCACTGGGCGATGATCGAGCGCAAGCATGAGTTCGAAAGCGTGGTGCTGGCATTTTTACGGCGCGCTTGAACGGCAGCCGCTGAAACAGCATATTATGGGTCGATTGCGGACGACCTCACGATAGGCGATTCAATGGCGTATCTTTTTCACCTGATCGAGCAGTACGGCCTGCTGCTGGTATTTTTTAATGTGCTGTTGGAGCAAGTCGGCGCCCCGCTGCCGGCTTACCCTACCCTCGTCATCACCGGCGCCCTGGCCAGCCGTGGCGAATACTCCCCATCCTTATTATTGTTCACCGCGGTGTGCGCGGCGGTGATCTCCGACTTCCTCTGGTACTGGGCCGGTCAACGCTACGGCCGCAAAGTGATGGCAACGCTATGTCGCATCTCGCTGTCGCCCGACTCCTGCGTCAACCAAACCGAATCGATCTATCTGCGCTGGGGTGCCCCCTCCCTGATAGTCGCTAAATTTATCCCCGGCTTCGCCTCGGTCGCCAGTGCGTTGGCCGGCACCATCGGCACGCGCCGTCTCACCTTTTTATTTTTCGACAGCATCGGTGCGGCGCTGTGGGCCGGTCTGGCGATTTTTCTCGGCTCGCTGTTCAGCACCGCCATCGACGATTTATTGAATGTATTGGCCGAGCTCGGCAAATGGGGTGGCTTATTAATCGTCGCCGCCTTCGCCGCGTTTATCGCCACCAAATGGTGGCAGCGCAAACGCTTCTTCAAATCGCTGCGCATGGCGCGCATCTCGGTCGACGAACTGAATCAATTGTTAGAACAGGGACAGACCCCGGCGATTATCGATGTGCGCTCGGCGTTGTCGCAGCAGAGCGGCCGCATTCCAGGCGCAGCGATCGTATCGATGGAAGATATGCAGGCGTTCGCGCTCGATGTGCCGAGCGATGGCGAAGTCATTGTGTACTGTGCCTGTCCGAACGAAGCCTCGGCGGCGCGCGTGGCAAAACTGCTGATGCAAAAAGGTTACAGCAAGGTGCGGCCGCTGGCCGGCGGTATCGACGCCTGGATCGCCGCCGGCCATACCCTCGAAACCTGATCGCACGACCACTCACCAACTACTAATTATTAATTACTAACTACTAACTACTAACTACTAACTACTAACAATTGGGATTCGATATGAGCATTAAAGTTACCCGCGACAAAACCGGTCTGATGAAGCAGCGCGTACAGATTCGCGAGCACACGTTTAGCGCCGACGTCAGCGTAGCCGAGGGCGGTGAAGATGCCGGCCCTTCGCCGCACGATTTATACGATGCCGCGCTCGGTTCGTGCAAAGCGCTGACCATGCTGTGGTTCGCCAAGCGCAAAAATATTCCGGTCGACGATATCGAGGTAACCATCGAGCGCGACAGTTCGCAGGAATCGAAAGGTATTTATAAATTGAAAGCGCTGGTGTCGTTGACCGGAGACCTCAGCGATGAACAACGCGAAGCGCTGCTAAAAGTCGCTGGAAAATGCCCACTGCATAAATTAATGACCGAAGTGACCACCGAAATCGAAACCGTGTGGCGATAAATCGGCGAGCGATAAGTTGTTCACTTCAGCCTTATCAACAAAAGAGAAATTATTATGGCCGCCAGTTTAATCATCAAACCGCACGAAAAAGATCTCGGCGGTGGGTTTGTCGTGCGACGCTCGCTGCCCGCGGCGGCACAGCGCTCGGTCGGGCCATTTATATTTTTCGACCACTTCGGGCCGGTGAGTCGTAAGCCCAGCGATAACTTTGACGTGCGGCCGCATCCGCATATCGGCTTAGCGACCGTCACCTATCTATTTGAAGGCGCGATGATGCACCGCGATACACTGGGCTATGCGCAGCGCATCGAGCCCGGCGCCATCAATTGGATGACTGCCGGTAAAGGCATTGCGCATTCCGAGCGCGGTCCCGAGGATTTAAACACGACACCCTATCGAATACACGGCCTGCAACTATGGGCGGCGCTGCCGCTGGCCGAAGAGGAATGCGAGCCATCGTTCGCGCATACGCCGGCCTCGGCTATCCCTGTGTATAACGAAAACTTATTCAGCGCGCGCGTTTTGATCGGCTCGGCATTCGGCCTGACATCGCCGGTCGAAACCTTTTCCGAAACACTGTATATCGATTTCCAAACGCAACCCTGCGCCACGATTTTATTGCCGGTACGCGGCGGTGAATACGCGATTTACAGCGTCGATGGCGATCTCGAAATCGACGGCGAAAAAATTGGCGCGTTGCAACTGGCGGTTTTGGATTTATCCAGGCCGGTTACGATTACCAGCGATGATTCCGCGCGCTTCGTTATGCTCGGCGGCGCGCCGCTCGATGCCTATCGGCATATGTGGTGGAATTTCGTATCGTCGCGCAAGGAACGTATCGAGCAGGCCAAGGACGATTGGCGCGCGCAAGGTTTCGGCACCGTGCCCGGCGAAACCGAGTTTATTCCGCTGCCGGAGCATTGAGGTGCCAGTGGGCGGGAATCGCCTTATCAAAATTGTTGTAATCATTAGTGGAAACTCAATACCTGGAGTATATAACAAAATGAGCATCGGCATTCATGGTTAGCGCAATGCTGCAGATCCTTCTGGGGAACGCCTACGACAAACATCCTGTTAGGCTCGGGCGCGCGCATCCTTGCGCGCTCACGTCCCCAGAAGGATCTGCATCGAGAGCGGTGCGAATTCATTTTTTAGATACTCCTAAAAACAAACCCATCATCAACGCGAGGAAGTCCATATGAAAAATATCAGCTTGATCGTCGTTTTGGCATTGGCCGCTCCAGCCCTTCCCTCTTTGGCCTTCGCGGAAAATACCGCGCAGCAAAACAAAATGGTGACCTGCAACAAGGAAGCGGAAGGTAAGAAGGGTGACGAGAGAAAGGCGTTTATGTCCGATTGCCTGAAAAAAGATAAACCGGCCACTCAGCAGGACAAAATGAAACAATGCAACAAAGACGCTACCGGCAAAAAAGGCGACGAGCGCAAAGCGTTTATGTCGGAGTGCCTGAAAAAGTCCACATAAAAATAATCATGTTATATAAATAAAACTATGCTAAAAACTCTGCGCTCGGTTATCCGGCATCCGCATCGCTACATAGAATTCTAATTGAGCGGTGATGCAGAGCGCCGGAAATGCTTCGGTTTGCTAACGACAGAATTGTTGTATTTGCGGTTGGAGCGGCATCTATTAAGGGCAAATATTCTATCGACAGTCATTCGAGCATCTAAAAATCTGAGCCATCCCTATCCTTTTCTAACAATTAAAGGCTGGCTAACATGACTAAAACTGTACCCGAAAATAACCAGAACAGTTTAGAAGGCATCGACAGCACCACAACAAGCGGCATACAACGGCGTTCATTCCTCAGCGGCGCTGCCAAGCTCGCCGCGGCGGGAGCGGTCGCCGGTTGGGTGCCGGCATTTCGCGTAAACCTCGCTGAAGCGGCTACCTGCACCAACACACCGCCGTCTTTTCCGGCCGGCATCACGCTATACCAGCAGGCCTACACCAATTGGGCACGCGATATTGTCGTCGACCCGATGTGGACCTGCGCGCCAGCCACCCCGGCCGACGTGGTCACTGTCTGCAACTGGGCAAAAGCCAACGGCTATAAAGTGCGTCCGCGCGGCTCGATGCACAACTGGTCGCCGTTGAACATTCCCGCTGGCTCGGTTTGCCCGAATGTCATCATGGTCGACACGACACAGCATTTGACGGCAGTTTCTATCAACACCGCGTCGACGCCGAAAACGGTTACCGCGCAAACGGGCGTCATGATGCTGTCGCTGTTAACGACATTGGAGGCATCTAATCTCGGCGTCTACGCCTGCCCAGCGCCGGGGGATATTTCGCTCGGTGGCGCATTGGCCATCGATGGCCACGGCACCGCTGTACCCAAAACCGGCGAAACATTGGCCTCTGGCGGCACCTTTGGCTCACTCAGCAACCTAGTCCGCTCGGTCACTGCGGTGGTGTGGGATGCCGCCAACAATCAGTACGCTTTGCGTACGCTGCAACGCACCGACCCCGGCTGCGCGGCCTTACTGACCCACGTCGGCCGTGCCTTCATCGTCGAAGCCACATTGCAGGTCAACGCCAACGTCAATGTGCGCTGCCAGAGCTGGTTCGACAAAGCGGCTTCCGAGCTATTTGCGCCGGCCGGATCGAGCGGCAACACTGTCGAGAAATACCTGAACAGTGCCGGCCGTTTCGAAGCCATTTGGTTCCCGTTCACGCCCAAGCCGTGGATCAAAGTGTGGAGCATCGCGGCCACCAAGCCACTGCTTAGCACCCAAACGACCGTGCCTTACAACTACCCGTTCACCGATGTGAATCTGCCGCAATCGGTGTACGACTCGCAGGCGCAAGGCGTGCTGAACGACCCCACTACCACGCCACAATTCGGCCTGAATGCGTATAACAACATCGCTTCGTTCCTGGTATTGGGCGGCAAATACGATCTGTGGGGCAAGTCGAAAAATCTGATGTTGTACATTCAACCGCAAACGTTGCGCGTTACCGCCAACGGCTATGCGGTGCATTGCAAACGCGCCGATGTGCAACGCGTGATCAACGAGTTCTATACGGTGTACAACACCAAACTCACCGCCTACAAAAATGCCGGCAAATACCCGATGAACGGCCCGGTCGAAATTCGCATCACCGGTCTCGACAAACCCAGCGATGTGGTCGGCATTAGCGGTGCTCCTGCGCCGTTATTATCGGCGCTGCGTCCGCGTCCCGATCATCCCGAGTGGGATACTGCCGTGTGGTTCGACATTCTGACGATTCCTGGCACGCTATACGCCAACGATTTCTATGCGGAAATGGAAGCGTGGATTTACTCGAATTATTCGAGTTATTGCCTAGTGCGCGTGGAGTGGTCGAAGGGTTGGGGCTATACCAGCAGCGGCGCGTGGACCAACAGCACTGCGCTGAATACCACGATTCCGAACTCGTTCCGCACCGGCTACACCGCCAGCGATAACTGGGATGCGGCCATCGCG
>DATIED010000302.1:0-3905 GCA_035455965.1 Spongiibacteraceae bacterium | reverse complement strand
TGATTATTCCGACTGCGCACAGCATCATTCAATCCTCTCCGTTCCAATCGATTACCACCGTCGCGTTGCCGCTTTGGCGACCGCCCACTGTTAGCTAACTCCAGACTTTAAAAATGTCGCGCAGCGTTTCAGCGCCGCGTTGTCGTTGAGTATTGTTGTGCGCGTCGCAAATGACTGCGCACGGAGTTGGCAATATGCGTCCTCTATTCTCCGCACTGGTTTTTTTGAGCCATTTGATTGTTGCCGGCCGTTTAATTTTGACGAGCCTTTTGATTCTGGCGAGCGCCGGTACCCACGCCGACAATATCGCCACCGCTGAATCGCAATTAACGGCGCTCAGTTTCGACGCGGCGCTCGATCTGGCCGAGCGCAATACGCCGCTGCTGGCCGCGCAGAGCGAAAAAATCGCCGCGGCACAGGCGGCGGCGATTCCCGCTGCGGCGCTGCCCGATCCCAAGCTGGCGCTCGGCGTGGAAAATCTGCCGATTGCCGGCAGCGAGCGTGGTCAGTTGAATGGCGATTCGATGACCATGCAAAAGATCGGCTTGATGCAGGAGTTTCCAGCCGCGGCCAAGCGCTCCGCGCGCGCCGAAATCGCCAATGCCGCGACCGAGCGCGTGCGCGCTGAGCGCAGTATCGCGCGCCAAAAAGTGCGCGCCGAAACCGCCCAGGCATGGCTGCAACGATTTTATCTCGAGCAGCAGATCGCATTGCTGGCGGCACTGGCGCAGGAAAATCAATTGCTGAGCGGCGTCGTGCAGGCCCGGGTAGCTAGTGGCAGCGCAGCGACGGTCGATGCGCTATTGCCGCAGCAGGAGACATTGAGCCTGGCGGATCGCCGCGACGTGTTGCAGCAGCAAATCGACGGCGCCAAAGCACTGTTAAAGCAATGGCTGGGCGATGCCGCGTATCTACCGCTCAGTGGCGGCGCGCCGCCGCTCGATCTCGATATCGCGGCGCTGAATCGCCACGTTCACAAACATCCCGAGCTAGCTGCATACGGACCGATGACGGCGCAGGCCGAAGCGGAGTTGCGCGAGGCCCAGGCGCAAAAGCAATCGGATTGGAGTGTGGAACTCGACTATCAGCGACGCGGCCTTTATCCGGATATGGTGTCGCTGCAGTTCACGTATGCGCTGCCGGTTTCGATGGCGACCCGGCAGACGCCGAATATCGTCGCCAAGCAGCGCGCGTTGGCGCAGCTCGACTACGAGCGCGAAAGTATGTTGCGCGAACATGTGGCGCAACTGGAAGTCGACGGCGCGATGTATCGTTCCCTGCAACAACAGTTGCAGCGTGTCGATGATGCGAGCCTGCCGCTCGCGCAGCAAAAAGTCGACTTATCGATGGCGGGTTATCGCGCCGGCCAAAGCGATTTAGCGAGCGTACTGACGGCGCGACGCGAATTGCTGGAACTAAAAATTCGTCGCCTCGATTTATTCAGTCAACAAGCGCAATTAAGTGCGAAATTACATTTTGCTTACGAGGAGATCGGTCGATGAGCGCGCGTAGCAAGTTTGCCATCGCAGTTTTTGCCGCCGCGCTGGCGGCGCTGATATTTTATCGATCGACCGAGCACAAATCGGTTATCGCATCCTCTCAGGAGCAGCGCGTGTTGTATTGGTACGACCCGATGCATCCGGACCAGCATTTCGATAAGCCCGGCAAATCGCCGTTTATGGATATGCAATTAGTGCCGCGTTACGCGCGCGAGGAGGCTGCGGATCGGCAGGCCGCACATTCTGCGGCGGCGGAAAAAATAACTATCGATGCTGCGCATTCGCAAGCGCTCGGCGTGCGCCTGGCCAGCGTACGACGCGGCACTTTAACAACGTCGGTCGCAGCGGTCGGCAATATCGTGTTTAACGAGCGCGATGTCTCTGTGCTGCAAGTGCGCAGCGCCGGCTTCGTGCAGCGCGTATATAACCTGGCGGCCGGCGATACTGTTAAGCGCGGCGCGCCGCTGGTCGATTTGTTAGTGCCGGAATGGCTCGGCGTGCAACAGGAAATACTGTTGTTGCAAGCGAGCGGCGATGCGGCGCTGCTGGCGGCGGCGCGCGCGCGCGCAACGGCGCTCGGCATGCCGCCGGAAATTATCGCAGAGATCGCGCGCAGCAAGACGCCGCGGCCGGTTTTTACCGTCGTAGCGCCGCAGACCGGCATTATTAAATCGCTCGATGTGCGCGCCGGTATGAATCTGGCGGCCGGCGCGCCGCTCGCAACGATCAACGGCATCGAGCGCGTTTGGCTGGAGACGGCAGTGCCGCAGATAGCGGCGCAGTCGATTGTGGTCGGCACGAATATCGAGGCCAGTGTTGCCGCGCTGCCGAAACAGACCGGCAAAGTGATTGCGATTCTGCCGGAAAGCGACATCGCTACGCGCACGTTGCGCGTGCGCGTGGAATTGCAAAATCCGCGCAGCGATTTGCGACCCGGCTTGTTGGCGCAGGTGCGGTTTATCGATGTTGCGGCCACGCCGGCATTGTTGGTGCCGAGCGCTGCAGTGATTCGCGGCGGCCGCGGCGATCGCGTCATCGTTGCGGATGCCGAGGGACATTTTCATCCGGTACAGGTGACGCTGGGGCGCGAGGATCAAAACGATTGCGAAATTTTGCAGGGCCTTGAAGAAGGGCAGCAGGTAGTTGCCGCGGGCCAGTTTCTCATCGATAGCGAAGCCAATCTAACGGGTCAGCTAAAGCGCCTGGAGGAGGCGCCGCCAGCGCGGCACTCCGCGGAGGGACAACCATGATAAAAGCTATTATTCGCTGGTCGATCGGCAATCGCTTTCTGGTATTGCTGATGGGTTTATTATTGGCGGCGTGGGGGTTATGGGTATTGCGCGCGACGCCGATCGACGCGCTGCCCGATCTATCCGACGTACAGGTAATTATTCGTACGCCGTGGCCCGGGCAAGCGCCGCAGATCGTCGAGGACCAAATCACCTATCCGCTCGCGACCACCATGATGTCGGTGCCCGGCGCAAAAAACGTACGCGGCTTTTCATTGTTCGGCGACTCCTTCGTATACGTGTTGTTCGAAGATGGTACCGATTTGTATTGGGCGCGCGCGCGGGTTCTTGAATACCTGAATCAAGTGCAGGGTCGCTTGCCCGCTGCTGCGAAACCGGCGCTGGGGCCGGATGCTTCCGGTGTCGGCTGGGTATTCGAATACGCGTTGATCGATAAAACCGGCCAACATGATTTGGGGCAATTGCGGGCGCTGCAGGATTGGTTTTTAAAATTTGAATTAAAAAGCGTAGCCGACGTTGCCGAGGTCGCGAGCATCGGCGGTATGGTGCAACAGTATCAGGTGCAAATCGATCCGCTTAAATTAGCGGGCTATGGTTTGACTCTCGATACTGTCATCGAATCCATACGCAATGCCAATCGCGAGAGCGGCGGTTCGGTGCTCGAACTCGCCGAGGCTGAATACATGGTGCGCGCCAGCGGCTATTTAGCGACGCTCGACGATTTTCGCGCTATTCCGCTCGGCGCGATTAATAATGTTCCGATCAGCCTGCGCGATGTGGCGACCATTCAGCGCGGTCCGGAAATGCGCCGCGGTATTGCCGAGCTCAATGGCGAGGGAGAAGTGGCCGGCGGCGTCGTTATTTTGCGGAGCGGTAAAAATGCGCGCACGGCGATCGCAGCGGTCAAACAAAAGTTAGCGGAATTGCAAAGCTCGTTACCGCCCGGCGTGGAAGTGGTAACAACCTACGATCGCTCGCAGTTGATCGATCGCGCCGTGAATAATCTGCAACAGAAATTGCTGGAAGAATTCCTCGTTGTCGCGCTGGTGTGCGCTGTATTCCTCTGGCATCTGCGCTCGGCGCTGGTAGCGATCATCTCGCTGCCGCTCGGCGTTTTGAGCGCATTTATCGTCATGCATTACCAGGGCATCAATGC
>DATIED010000301.1:0-13186 GCA_035455965.1 Spongiibacteraceae bacterium | reverse complement strand
AAATACATTTTGCAGCGGGTCGCGCGTTGGCCACGTTGCGCGAGCAGGGTGTGTTGATTATTGGTAGCGGACTGAGTTATCACAATTTACGTGCGATGTTCAGCCGCGATAAATCGACGGAAGTTGCTGCGCGGCAATTTGATGAATGGTTGCAGGAAACATTATTGCGATGCGATACGGGGGAGCGTTATCAGCGTCTCATCGATTGGGAAGCTGCGCCTTCCGCCAGAGCGGCGCATCCCAACGAGGACCACTTGATTCCATTGATGGTGGCGCTCGGTGCTGCCGAGAGCGAACCGGCAACGCTGATTTACCATGAAAACTTCAACGATCGCTTTGCCGTATCGAGTTTTCGTTTTGGTTGATAGTCGCCGCGCCGGACCAGAGCTCAGTAGGTTTCGCCGCGCACGTATTTTTCCAGCTGCAGGATCATGGCTTTCTGGTCTTCGATAATGTTTTTAACCAGATCGCCGATGGAGATCAAGCCAATCAATTGATTGTCTTCCAGCACCGGCAGATGACGTATGTGTTTCTCGGTCATCAACTCCATGCAGGACTCCATCGTCTCCGACGGACCGACGCAAATTAAATCCGCGGTCATGACCTGTCTGATTTCGGTAGTGCGCGACGAGCGATCCAGCAGGGCGATTTTGCGGGCATAGTCGCGCTCGCTGAAAATCCCTACCGGCTTGCCATTCTCCAGTACCAACAATGCGCCGACCTGCTTCTCCGCCATCATTTTGAGCGCTTCCACGACCATCGCGCCAGGCTCGACGCTATAAGTCATGTGGTTGGCTTTGGAATGCAGTATGTCTCTGACGTTTTTCATGATCATCCCTCGCACCGTTTTTCTTTTCGAAAGATTACATTCAATGGGCCAAAATTGACAGATCGCATACGGCCGAAAACCGAAAGTTCTAAGGGGCGAACCGCCGGGATGGCTTATATTTCTAAAACGTGGCTCGCTGTACCTGAAGCAATAGGACACTCGACTATCGAGATTCGAGTTTACCCCGAGGCGCACTATCAACCGCACTACAGCCGCACTACAAGCCGTAATGCGCTAGGATAGCTGCACTGCGGCGATGACCAGGGTTAGAGTAGGGCGGTCGCTAATTCAAAACCATAAATTCAGGACCCCGATAATCTCCATGCCAACCGAAGAAGATAACTTAACAACCATTCTGGAAGCGGCAAAATATTGTTACTTGCACTACGGCATCGAGAAAACCGGCATGCAGGATATCGCCAAGCAAGCGAAGCTGGCGCGCTCTACCGTTTATCGCTATTACCCCAGCTCCGACGATTTATTACTGGCTTTAATCAGCGCCGAAATGCAGACCATGAATGGGCAGTTGAGCAAAAAGCTGGCGCGTTTCCAGTCTCCCGAAGATATAGTCGTGGAGGGGGTATTAATAGCGATTAAAGCGATACCGCAGCACCCGTTGCTATCGCAGGTATTTGCCGGCGATAACAGCTCAGGGCTGCGACAGAAAATATGGAATTCACCCGCGATCGTTGCGCTCGGCACCGATTTAATGGCGACGGTGATGCAGCATGCAGTCGAGCGGGAACAATTGCAGCAAACGGTGCGCAGCGAAATCCTGATCGAATGGGTCTACCGGATTTTGTTGTCGTTTCTGAGTCTGCCCAGCAATTGGATCAAGACCGACAAACAATTGCGCGAGACGTTACACGCATTGTTGATTCCGGTGTTGTTAAAGTCGGGCGGAAAAAAATAACACGCGTGGTGTGCAGGTATCTCTTCATGCAACCGATTTTTCAGAAAATTCTTTTCCTGTATTCGTTTTGAGCATTTTAAAAAGAATTCGCACAGGGCTGATAGGGCGCGGTGGCATAGGGCCTTGCAGGGACGTGAGCGGCCATGGATGGCCGCGCCAGAGCCTAACATGGCCCGTTTTCAGAAAAAATTTTGGGTTGTTGGCGTTCCCTGCAAGGCCCTATGTCGCCGCGCACTCGGAGTGCCGTGCCTAGGGGATTACTAGCCCTTACAGTCGTTCAAGCTGCCGAAGACTGCGGCAAGGCCGTTGATGTCGGCTGTACGGTATCGATCTCGCCATTTTTAAATACCGCCAATACTTCGTGCGCACAGTTATAACCCGGCAGGAACGTAACGCCGGGGCCAGGGTGGCACGACGAACCGCACAGATAAAAGTTTTTAAACGGCGTGGCGTGCGCGCGGCCTTCGACCAGACTGCGATTGCCCAACATCTGCTCGGGGTGAATTACGCCGTGCGTGAAATCGCCGTTGGTGGCGCCGTGCATACTGACAAAGTGGTCGGAGGAGAACACTGCTTTTTCGACGATGGCCTGCCGAAAGCCCGGCAGATACGTATCGATTTGCGCGATAACCATTTCGGCAATCTGATCGCGCAGTTTACCGCGCTGCTCTTTGGGCGCCTCGCAGGGAAAATAAAATCCATACGCACTGGCGATATGAAAACCTTCGGGCGCCAACGTTGCATCCAAGAGGCTGGGAATCTGATAGGCGACCGGTATGCGGTCCGGCAGCTGACCGGCCTGGCACTGTTCAAAGCAGCGCTGCATTTCTTTCGGTTCGAATACCATCGAACCGCCGAAGCGGCTGAAAGGTATGCGATTCAATTTATCCAACGCCGGCGTAAACTCCGGCACTCGATTCAATTTGAATAACATGTGCACATAAGCGCCGCGATACAGCACTGCGTCGAGTTGCGCTTGAATGTCGGCAGGCAGCGTTTGCTCGCGCAGCAGGTGGGCGAACGTCGCATGCTTATCGAGATTGGAAACCACCGTGCGCGCGCGAATCTGCTCGCCGTTTTTTAACCGTACACCGACGGCGCGATTATTCTCGATCAGTATCTCGTCGACCGATTGCTTCAGGCGCACCTCGCCGCCGTGTTGTTCGATCTGTCGAACCAGCGCTTCGGACATTTTGCCGATGCCGCCTTTCACGCGCTGCATCAGACCACCGCTACCTTCCTGCGCCATCGTGTACACCAGGCATAAAGCCGAGCCCTTGCTGTACGGACCTTTATAAGTCGACTGAGTGGCGGCGAAGGCGAGAATGGCGCGCAGTTCGCGATGTTTGACCGGATCGGGGAAGAAGCGATCGATGACATCCATCGCCGAACCGTGGCAGGCCAGCTCTAATTCTTCTTTAGCTTTCGCATCGGGAGCCGTCGCCAGGATTGTCTCGAAGCTGCGCGGTGCTTGTCTGGCGCTGAAGCGATCGAACAGGCGCGCGTGATGCGTGCAGAATACCGATAGCTTGATAAAGCCGAGCAGGGCGCGCGGCCCGAAATCGCGCACGATATGCCATAGCTGTTTGCGCTGGTTGGAGAAAAACATCAGTGGCTTGGCATCGAGGCCGGTGAGATTCAAGGCCATGATCGGCAATGGAATGAATTCGACGCCGTGGCCTTCAAAGTCGAAGTATTCCAGTAATTCGGCGGCAATCGGAAATAGACAACTGGCGCCGACCTCGTTCTGGCAGCCCTTGAGAATTTCGCGAGTGCCGGCCATGCCGCCCACGTAATTATTTTTCTCCAGCACCAGGACTTTTAATCCCTCTCTGGCCATAACCGCGGCCGCGGCGAGGCCGTTATGGCCGGCGCCGATCACGATGACATCGCAGAGGTTCGAGCTTGCTGTTGGCATGTCGGTCTCCTTCAGTGTGCGCTGGTCGGTATAAGCGCTTGGGCGGCGCTGCGTCTAAAATCGGACATCGGACATATTTTGTATTATGTCTCACACTAGCACTATAGGAGTCGGTCGGCAAGGGGGTGGTTATGACTCGATAACTGGTATCTATCGGTCTGCGGAGGGCAGTTCCGTTGTCGACTTCAACACTATTTTCGGTATAGGCGGGCATCGATCGCGATCAGCTCGCCTGTCCGTCCCGCTTATTCGGTGGGAACTCCGGTCTACACGGCATGTAACGGCACAACGGAGGGCGCCTGATATAGCGCCAATATCGTACTCGCCACAACGTTACCCGCGTAGTCTGTTCTTATATTTGAATTTAATTTATCCGCGTTTATAAAACCAACTGAATCAAGTCGGTAATTTTCACGCGGATTTTTCTATTGATTCGAGTTTGCGTAGCGAAAAAGCCTATTCGTATTTATTGGAGACTTAAAATTTGACCGTTGCCTAGCACCCGCAAACCATCGCTCGATAATCGAAGCATGTCGATGCCGGCCTCGACGGCTGATGGTGAGGCGATGGATAGGTTCTCATACAAAACAGAACCATCAACATCGAAATAACGCAGTGCTCCATACACCGTTGTATAGAGAAGTTGTCCGGTTGGACTCATTTCAATATTCTCGCCATACAATCCGATCGACGACGGAAACGCGGGGGCGGTAATCGATTGAAAGCCATGATCGACAACGGAGTAGGCCTCTAAACCTCCGAATTGATGGAAATCAATCCGCCGCAATGCATACACTTTCGTACCGTCCGCACCGACTGCCAAATCCATATTTCCCGAGCTCGATACGTCGGCTGAAGAACTATTTCTAATCCCGATCAGGCTTCCCGACGAATTCATCATCAAGTCGGATTTATGTATGGCCAGCGGACCCCCGCTTAATCCGCTTTCTGTGGCATAGAGCGCATTGCCATCTTTGGATATTTTGACCACCTCATAGCCCGGCATGTGCGCGCCGAAATTGCCGATTTCCTGTCCCGTCGCCACATCGAATACGGGCCCAATAACGGCATTGTGTTCCTGCGCGCTTTCGAAAAAGAAGGCCGGCCTGCCGTTGGTGCGCACGAATTGAATGCGAAATACCGTCGAGTTCTGGAGGCTGTCAAAGGAGGGGAATGTGAACGTCGATGTGACCTGCTGCGTGGACAAATCGATAACATGCACGCGCGCAATGCCGTTCGCGATGTCCAGGCCATAAAGATTCGCTCCATCATCGCTTATCGTCAGCGAAGACAGGGCGGCCGCGGGAACCGTGATAGTTCCCTGCCGCGCTCCCGTATAGGTGTGATCGATTGCGATCACGCTCCCGGTCGCGGTGTAAAGCAGTGGGCGTACCGGGTCTACCACCCAGTTGTCGGCAGCCTGCGCATATCGGGTGCCTGGATCGAGCGCGGGCGGCATTGCGAATACAACTGCCGGAGTATTGCCTGTGACATAGACGCCTACCTGAATCGACTGCGGCTGTAAGTTGAGGTTGGCTGCGGTAACGGTAATGACACCGGAATAGTAGCCATCGCCCAGTCCCGTCGGGTTGGCGGTTACGTGAAGAGTATCGCCGCTATTGCCTGATGCAGTCGCTGCAAGCCACGATTGGCTGCTGGTTGCGGTCCAGGTGGAGGGAGAGCTGGAGGTGTCTGTTACTTTTACTGCTCGGGATAAGCTGCTTTGCAATGGCCCGCTCGTGAAGGCGATACCGTGATCGGAGACCAGCAATACCGGCGGTGGCACCGCCGCGGTAATAGTCGTGGTCACCGGTATGGTCTTTGGGCTGCCGTTGAGATGCTGTGTGCAGGGGTCGTCGTAACAAGCCGTAACGGTGATCGTGTCGTTAAATGAGACTGGCTTTTGCAGGCTCCAGGATGGCGTGACCACTACCTGGCCGGTGGTCGCGGTCAATTGGGTGTAGTCCACATACCAAATGCCATTATTTGAATGTTGTACGTGCACGTAGACGGGAGCGATGGCGTCTTGAACTGTTCCAGTGATGCTTTGCGATGCGAGCGGAGCACCTTGCTCTGCGACAAAGGCCAAAGAGGCATTATTGATACTCAGCCCACCTTGAATTGTGTTGGGCGTGCAGATAATACCGATGGAAGTGACGGCTGAATTGGCAACCGTGCCTGAGCCATTATTTATCGCGCAAGTTTCATGCGGGGGCTGAGTATCAATCGATACGACATAGCCCGTACCCGGCGCTACGGCTGTCGGAAATGTGAACTGGGTGGTGTTAGCCGCCACGCTTACCTGATCGATCGAATTATTGATCACTAGTCCCGCTTCCGTTAGCCCGCTTACTACACCGCCAATTGAATACTGCGAGGGGCCGACCGGTGGCACGGTGCTGCAGGTGACCGCGATATTTGAAATATCTGTACGCGCGACGGTGCCTGTTCCACCCGTTACGCTGCAGGTTTGGCCGGTAGAGTTATTTCGCACAGAAACCTGGTACTGACTCCCCGACGGCAATCCTGTTGGAAATGCAAAGGTCGATCCGGGCGTTATCCCCAAATCTGATCCGCCATTGAGCTGAAGTACCAGGCCGGGGGTAATGAGGCCGGTGACGGTGCCGCTGATGATATACAGGCCATCGCAAGTCACCGTAATGCTAGTGATATCCACCGAGCCCATGACGCCCTTGCCTGAATTGGCGGCACACCTCAGTCCTGCTGGCTGCTGCACTATGGTGACGTTATAGTCAGCCCCTGCTGCTAACGACTGTGCGAACGTAAAGCCTCCATTAGCGGTTAGAACAAGATTGGCCCCACCATTCAATTGCAAGACTATGCTACCGGATGCTAAGCCTGTTATTTGTCCGCCCACTGTGTGTAGCGCATGTGTCTCCGGCGGGGGTTTTTCTTCACCGCCGCCGCCGCCTCCACCACCTCCGCCGCCACAACCAGAGAGAATAAATATTAAAAATAGCGCGGGCGAGAGGCGGGCCTGGCGAAACATCGAGACAATCCTTTTTGTTTTATAGTCAGAGTTTTTTTAATTTTTGTTTTTGGCATCGACAGCCCATCGACCGCAGGTGCTTTGCTAACAAATTATTTCTATTTACCAACTTCGTTTTCGCAGCACGGTTATTCCGCTTCGCGAAACGCATCCACTCCCGGGCACGCGCAAAACAAATTCCGATCTCCATAGACATTGTCGACGCGTGCCACCGGCGGCCAGTATTTGCGTTCGCGCAGTTCGGGTACCGGGTAGGCAGCTTGTTCGCGGTTGTATGGGTGCGGCCACACATCGGCGACCAATTCGGCGGCGGTGTGCGGTGCATTTTTTAACGGATTGTCGAGCGCGTCGAAGGTGCCGTCGATGACGTGTTGAATTTCGTCGCGAATATGAATCAGCGCATTGCAGAAGCGGTCGAGTTCTTCCAGCGATTCGCTTTCCGTCGGCTCGATCATCAAAGTGCCCGGCACCGGGAACGACATGGTCGGTGCGTGGAAACCAAAATCCATCAGGCGTTTTGCGACATCTTCTTCGGCGATGCCGCTGGCTTCTTTTAAGGGGCGTAAATCGATAATGCATTCGTGCGCGACGCGGCCGTTTCTGCCGGTGTATAGAACCGGGAAGTGTTCGCTTAAGCGTTTGGCCACGTAATTGGCGTTGAGAATCGCAACTTGCGTGGCGCGCGTTAAACCGTCCGGTCCCATCAGCGCGGCGTACATCCACGAAATCGGCAGAATCGATGCGCTGCCCCACGGTGCCGCCGATACGGTGTCGTTGCTGATCGGCAAATCGCCGACCGGTTGCACCGGATTGCTCGGCAGGAATGGCGCCAGATGTTTTGCCACGCCGATCGGGCCCATGCCGGGGCCGCCGCCGCCGTGCGGAATACAGAATGTTTTATGCAAATTGATATGCGAAACATCGGCGCCGAATTTACCCGGAGCAGCGACGCCGACCAATGCGTTCAGGTTGGCGCCATCGACATAAACCTGGCCGCCGAATTGATGCACGATCGAACAGATATCGACGATGCCCTCTTCAAACACGCCGTGTGTCGATGGATAAGTCGCCATCAAGGCGCACAATTCGTTACGGTGTTTTTCCGCTTTTAAATTTAAATCGGCGATATCGACGTTGCCGTTTTCATCGCATTCGACGATCACCACTTTTAAACCCGCGAGTGCGGCGGTGGCGGGGTTGGTGCCATGCGCGGAGCTGGGGATCAACACGATATCGCGCTGCGCTTCATTGCGGCTTTCGTGGTAGCGCTTGATCGCCAGCAGGCCGGCATATTCGCCCTGCGAGCCGGCATTTGGCTGCAGCGATACGGCGTCGTAACCGGTGGTTTCGATCAGCATTTTTTCCAACTCGCGAAATAGTTGCTGATAACCTTGCGCCTGCGCGAGCGGTGCAAACGGATGCAGGCGATTGAATTCGGGCCAGGTGATAGGAATCATTTCCGTCGTGGCGTTTAATTTCATGGTGCACGAGCCGAGCGCGATCATCGCCTGATTCAGCGCGATATCTTTATTTTCCAGGCGCTTCATATAGCGCAGCATCTCGGTTTCCGAGTGATAACTATTGAAAGTCGGATGCGTTAAGAATGCGCTGCTGCGTTGCAGCGAGGGCGGTAACACCGCTTGCGTACCGAGCTGCGCATCGATCGCATCGACGGCACAGGTTACGTTTGCGCCGGCGATGATCTGCCATAACTGTTCGATGTGTGTAGCGGTGGTTGTTTCGTCGAGGCTGATGCCGATGCGGTCGCTATCGATGCGGCGCAAATTAATTTGCGCGGCCTCGGCGCGCGCGATGATGGTGGCCTGTTGGTTGCCGACCTTGATAGTCAATGTATCGAAATATAAATCGTTGCTGCGCTCGAAGCCGAGTTGCTGCAGGCCGGTCGCGAGAATTTGCGTTAGGCGCTGTACTCGCTGCGCGATGCGAAGCAGACCATCCGGTCCATGATAAATAGCGAAAAACGCCGCGCAAATCGATAGCAGCGCCTGCGCCGTGCAAATGTTACTGGTGGCTTTTTCGCGGCGGATATGTTGCTCGCGCGTCTGCATCGCCATGCGCAGTGCCTGATTGCCATGGCGATCGATCGAGACGCCGATAATGCGCCCCGGCGCGGAGCGCTTGTAATCGTCGCGCGTGGCGAAAAACGCCGCGTGGGGACCGCCGTAACCCATCGGCACGCCGAAGCGTTGGCTGTTGCCGACCACTACATCGGCACCCATTTCGCCGGGCGGCGTCAACAATACCAGGCTGAGTAAATCGGCGGCGACGATGACCAGCGTATTTTGCGCATGCGCTTTTTCGATGAGGGCACGCGGATCGATAACATCGCCGTAAGTGCCGGGGTATTGCAGCAGGGCGCCGAAAAAATCGCCGCCGATTAAATCGTTATGCGGATCGCCGACAATGGTTTTAATACCGAGATGATGTGCGCGCGTGCACACGACGGCGATGGTTTGTGGATGACAGTCGGCGGCGATAAAGAAGACTTCGCTGCGCGTCTTGCCCTTAAGGCGAGGGTTATTCACGCGCAAACACAATGTCATCGCCTCGGCGGCGGCGGTGCCTTCGTCGAGCAGCGAGGCATTCGCCAATTCCATGCCGGTAAGATCCATCACCATCTGTTGATAATTGAGCAGCGCCTCCAGGCGGCCCTGCGAGATTTCCGGCTGATACGGCGTATACGCGGTATACCAACCGGGATTTTCCAGCACGTTGCGCAGAATCACGGTCGGCGTCAGCGTGTCGTAATAGCCCATGCCGATAAAGGACTGGAACACTTGATTTTGGGCGGCGATGGCGCGCAATTTTTCCAGTGCCTGCGCTTCGCTCAAGGCCTCGGGCAATGCCATGCGCTGGCTGCGCAGGATGCTGGCGGGCACGGTGCTTTCAATCAGGTTTTGCAGCGAGCTGGCGCCGATCGCGGCCAGCATGTTGTCGATCTGCGCGGTGGTCGGGCCAATATGCCGTTGCACGAATTCATCGTTATTTTGCAGGGTCGACAACGGGCCACGGGTCATGAGGGTATCCTTGGATATGCGAAATGCGCGAGTTGGAAAAGGCGCGTATTAAATCATATTGGCGGGATAATTTCCCGCGTTGGCGCGGGTTGCGAGGCGCCTGCGGCGAGCTGGAGAAAGTTTCGCCTTTCGGCACAGACCGCCTGCCGCGGGAGCGTCACTTTTTTGCTTCGCCAAAAAAGTAACCAAAAAAGGCGACCCTCGCCGGGAGGCGTCCCCTTAGCAGCGGGTCATCGCATCGCGATGACTACACGATTTTTTGCAAGTAGCACTTGCTGCAAAATCGTCCGCCACATTGGGGACAACTGCCGCAGCGTTTGCTGCGGCAGCTTAAAGACGCCGCTGGTTGGTGCAGTGGGATATGGGGTTTATTGTCTGGCGTTGTAGCTGAATTTTTGACCGCCGATGCTGGCTTCGTACATCAGGCCGCCCTTGGTCATTGTGAATACCGCCATGCCCAGCGTATACAGCGACTCGCTTTGCTGGTTGCCGGCGTTGGCCGAGCTGCCGTTGCTGCCGGCTTGCGCGGAGGCGCCGATTGCGATCGCCACCGCCGAAGCCTGGGCGCCGAACGAGAAGCTGCCGCTGGTAAAGGTGTCGAACGCCTTTTTGTCCTGGAAGAAAATGATTTCGCTGTAGGTTTGGCCGCCCAACTGCCAGCCGATATTCACCTGCAGCAGCGATACGTCGCCGATCTGCGCGCCGCCGCGAAATACGCGGCCTTCGCCGTAGGCGCCGCCGACCACGAAGCCGCCCTTGCCGACGGTTGGGAATATCGCGTAGCCATAAGCATTTTGGAAAAACGGTTGCGTGGTGGGTGCCTGGCGAAAGTTCGCGGTGGCATCGCTATATTCGTCGGCGTGCAACGGCGCCATGTACGCGCCCAACAGGACGATCAACAGTTTTAAAAGCATTTTCATCGGTATTTTTCCTTTAGTTACGAATACGTAGTTAGCAATGGATCGTTACGAATAGGTGGTTGCGAGTAAGTAGCCGTGAGTGTTGGGTTGTGGGCGCTGGGCCATATGAGTACTGGGCCGTGAGTATTAGTTGCGAATATTAGCTGCTGGCACTTCGTGTGAATGTCTGGTTGCTAACAGTATCTTGTAAATGGTTAGGAGTCGCGCGATGGCTTGTGCGATAGTTACATTTGACGAACATTTCCACAAATAGTTTTTGCGAGGCCTAAAATTCAATCAGTGCAAGCGACCATTTCCATGCAGCGGATATCGATATGAGCGATGAAACCGAGCCGACCTTTGTCGGCCCCTGGCAACGTTTGCATACGCAACCGATTTACGATAATCCGTGGATCGGCGTGACTCACGAGCAGGTGATCACGCCGGCCGGCACGCCGGGCATTTACGGCGTGGTGCATTTTAAATCGCGGGCGATCGGCATTATTCCGATCGACGACGACGGCTACACCTGGCTGGTGCGGCAATTTCGCTACACGCTTAATCGGCATCTATGGGAGATTCCGATGGGCGGTGGACGGCTCGACGACGATCCGCTGCTCGCGGCGCAGCGCGAGTTGGCCGAGGAAACCGGTTTGCGCGCCGGTCGATGGCAGGAAATCATGCGCGTATTCGTTTCCAAATCGGTTACCGATGAAGAGGGTGTGGTGTATGTCGCGCGCGACTTAACGCCCGGCCAGAATCACCTCGAGCATAGCGAGGCCGATCTGGAAGTATTGCGCTTGCCGCTGAGTGAGGCGATTCAATGGGTGATGGACGGAAAAATCACCGATGTGATTTCGTGCGCCGGTTTATTAAAGGTGCATGCGCTCAATAAAGCGTAGGGCGGATCATCGATCCGCCGAATTGCGGAATAGCAAATATATTTGGGCGGTGGCGAGCGGCGGATCGAATGATCCGCCCTACGGTTTTGCCTGCTGCGGGGCGGTGTACGCTACCGCTGCGATATATAACTCGCGCTCGCCGGACGGGCTGTTGAAAACGATGTCATCGTCGACCCGTTTTCCCAGCAGGGCACGCGCCAGCGGCGAATCCATACTTAATTTATTCTGGCTTAAATCGAATTCGTCGGGGCCGACGATACGATAGATGAGTTGCTTTCCATCCTCGTCTTCCACCGTCACCCAGGCGCCAAAAAATATTCGCTCGCGATCGGCGGGTAATTCTTCGACCACTTCGACCGCATCGATGCGCTTGGTGAGAAAACGTACGCGACTATCGATTTCGCGCAGGCGGCGCTTGCCGTAAATATAATCGCCATTCTCGGAGCGATCGCCGTTTTTTGCCGCTTCGTGCACGACGGCGGTAACCTGCGGGCGCTCGACCTTCCACAGTTGGTGCAACTCGGCGCGCAGCGCTGCCATACCTTCAGCGGTGATATAGCGCGAACCTTTGGGTTGCGGTGGGCGGTAGCGGCTCATCGATTTCTCTGTGGGTTATTTCGATAGCAAGACGCAGCGATGATATTCTGCTTGCGATATTTTGGGGAGCGCGAATTGCGCATTTAAACAAAATACCCGATTAAGGATAAATTTTTTAGACGAGTAAACAAAAAATGCATCGAAAAATTATTTCCCTGACACTGTGGTTAGCGATGGGATTGATGAGTGCACTATCGGCAAAAGCCCAGCCGCTCGAGTTACATGGCACTCTCGAACAGGGCGCCCTGGTCACCGGCAAAGTGGCGCCCGGTACGCGCGTATTGCTCGATGGCAAGAAGGTGCGCATCGCTCCGAGTGGTGTGTTTGCGCTTGGCTTCGATCGCGATGCGAAACCGCAGGCGGTGCTAACGGTAGTTGCACCGACCGGTACGCACAGTACGCAAACACTGCAAATAAAGCAGCGCGAATACGATATTCAACGCGTCACCGGCGTACCGCAGCAGACCGTCGAGCCGCCGCCCGAGCAACTGCAGCGTATTCTTGAAGAACAAAAGCTGGTCGAGCGGGCGCGCGCCGTCGATAGCGACCGCGAGGATTTTGTCGGCCCCTTCGCATGGCCATTGCAGGGGCCGATCAGCGGCGTCTACGGCAGTCAGCGGTTTTACAACGGCGTGGCGGGGCGCCCGCATTTCGGCGTCGATGTCGCAGCGCCGGTTGGTACGCAGGTCAGAGCGCCGGCCGATGCCACGGTGACATTGGCACAGCCCGATCTGTTTTTTTCCGGTGGCACATTGATCATGGATCACGGTTACGGGGTATCATCCACTTTTATGCATTTGAGCCGGCTATTGGTTAAAAGCGGCGAGCAAGTCCGCGCCGGACAAGTGGTGGCGGAGGTCGGAGCCACGGGGCGTGCCTCGGGTCCGCATTTGGATTGGCGCATCAATTGGTTTAACGTGCGCCTCGATCCGCAGACGGTGGTCGAGCCGATGCCGATGCGCGCCTTGCCGAGCGTCACCGCAACGCCGATTCCGGCGCAAACGCAATAATCGTTGAGTTAAACGGTTCGCCGGTTAACGACAGAGTGGAAGAGATTATGTTGGATAAAAAGCTGCTGAG
>DATIED010000300.1:0-2076 GCA_035455965.1 Spongiibacteraceae bacterium | reverse complement strand
TCGATTGCCCGCACTATACGCGCCCCGAGGATTATCAGGGACGCGCGGTGCCCGATATATTGCTGAGCGGCAACCACGAGGCGATCCGCCGCTGGCGGCTCAAGCAATCGTTGGGGCGCACGCAGGCAAGGCGCCCGGAGTTACTGGAACGCTTAGCGTTGAATAAAGAACAACGGATATTGCTCGATGAATACTTACGCGAGCAGAATCTTTTTGAAAGCGAACACGATCTACCCGATTAGCTGTGAAGCTACTGTTTAGCTGTAAAGCTAGTGCGAAATTATTTTTGATTGAGGATTTGGCCATGAGCAACAAAATCATCGCGGCGCTGGAAGTCGAACAACTGAAACAGAACATACCCGAGTTCAGCCCCGGCGATACCGTGGTCGTACAGGTGAAAGTTAAGGAAGGCGATCGCGAGCGTATTCAGGCCTTTGAAGGCGTGGTGATCGCTAAGCGCAATCGTGGTCTCAACTCCGCTTTCACCGTGCGTAAAATCTCGCATGGCGTAGGCGTCGAGCGTACCTTCCAGACCCACAGCCCACTGATCGATAGCGTTGCCGTAGTGCGTCGCGGCGATGTGCGTCAGGCTAAATTGTATTACCTGCGCGAATTGAGCGGTAAAGCAGCGCGTATCAAAGAAAAACTTAACTGAGTAGCGCACGCCAAGTGGCGCACCAGAAATCAAAAAAGGCAGCTTCGGCTGCCTTTTTTGTTGAGTCGCTGGCCGCTGGCGACTCTGCATTGATCGATCGGTATCTCGATGCGTTATGGCTGGAGAAAGGCCTGGCAGCAAATAGTCTGGCGGCCTATCGCCGCGACTTGAGTGCTTTCGGTAAGTTGCTCGCCGCCAATGGTTCGGAGTTGTTGCACGCGGATAAAGCCTCGATAAAAAATGCTTTGGCTAGTAAGGCTAACACGCGCTCTATGGCGCGCTTATTGTCTTGCCTGCGCGGCTTTTACGGCCATCAGGTGCGCGAAGGAAAGCTAACGATCGATCCGACTGCCGAGGTCGATGCGCCCAAACTGGGGCGGCCGCTGCCTAAAAGTCTGGGCGAGCAGGAGGTCGAAACTCTGCTGAATGCGCCGGATCCGACCGAGGCGCTCGAACTGCGCGATAAAGCGATGCTCGAAGTGCTGTATGCGGCGGGCCTGCGGGTTAGCGAGTTAGTCGGCTTGCGCCTCGATCAACTGAGTCTGACGCAGGGCGTCGTGCGCGTGATCGGCAAGGGCGACAAAGAGCGGCTGGTGCCGCTCGGCGAAGAAGCGCTATTTTGGCTGCAGCGCCATCTGCGCGAAGCGCGACCGCTGCTGCTGGATAAGGCGCAGAGTGCGATGGTGTTCCCGAATCGACAGGGTACGGCGCTGACCCGGCAGGCTTTCTGGTATCGTATCAAGCATTACGCATTGCGCGCCGGTATCAAGACCAGTTTGTCGCCGCATACCCTGCGTCATGCATTTGCCACACATTTGTTGAATCATGGTGCCGATCTGCGCGTCGTGCAGTTATTGTTGGGGCATAGCGATTTGAGTACGACGCAGATTTACACTCATGTGGCGAGAGCGCGCATGAAGGAATTGCATCAGCGCCATCATCCGCGCGGTTAGCGGGTTTTGAGCTACAGTTTCGAACTATTCATTTGAACTACAGTATTGAATCAATACTCGAATCATTATCGATCTTGCGTGAGAGCAAATATGAAAGTTTTGCAGGTAGTGGTATTAGCAATCTCTGTTTCGATGTCAGGTTTCGCCGTACATGCCGATAATGCCGCGCCGGCCGCCGAAAAGCCGGAGGTAGTCATAAAACGCGCGCTCGAGAGCAGCCGCCAGGATGTCAAAGTCAAAACCGTCGCGGCGAGCGAAATTAACGGTTTGTATGCCGTGCAAATAGAAAATGGCCCGCTCGTATACGCGGCGCCGGATGGCAAGTATTTCGTGGTCGGCGATCTGTTCCAGGTGCAAGCGCAAGGCTTCGTCAATCTCGGCGAGCAGAAGCGCAATGGCGATCGAGCGAAGGAGCTCGCGGCGGTTAAGCCCAGCGATATGATTATCTTTAAAGCGACCGGCGCCACG
>DATIED010000299.1:0-2797 GCA_035455965.1 Spongiibacteraceae bacterium | reverse complement strand
ATACTCAGCTCCCTGGCTTTGCGATCGGAGATATCGACGATCGCCGCCAGCACCATTTTGCCCTGCGCGGTTTCGATGGGATTGAGACCGATCTCGACGGCGAACTCGCTGCCGTCCCTGCGCAGCCCATAGAGATCCCGGCCGGCGCCCATCGGGCGCGTTAATGGATCCGCCAGGAAGCCCGCGCGCAGTGCCGGATGATGGGACCGCAGGCGTAGTGGAATGAGCAGCTCTATCGATTGGCCGATCAATTCGTCGCGCGAGTATTGGAATAACAGTTCGGCCTGACGATTGACCAATTCGATGAGGCCGCCGCCATTGGTCATTACCATCGCGCTGGGGGCATATTCGACGACTTTGCGAAAGCGCTCTTCTTCCTTTTCCTTATGCGCCGAGACATCGCGCGTGACTTTGGCAAAGCCGCGCAATGCGCCGTTCTCATCGGTCAGCCGCGTCAGTACGACATGCGCCCAAAAACGCGATCCGTTCTGGCGTACGCGCCAGCCTTCGGCCTCGAAGCGGCCCTCGGCCGCAGCTACTGTCAATTCGTGGTCGGGGGCCTCGAGCAGTAGATCCTCCTCGGTATAAAAGGTAGAAAAATGTTGGCCGACAATCTCTTCCGCCCGATAGCCCTTGATCCGCTGGGCGCCGAGATTCCAAGTGGCGACGCGGCCGCCGGGGTCGAGCATATAGATAGCGTAATCCTGGACGGAAGAGACTAATAAACGAAAGCTTTCCTCGGTGTCGTAAAGGACTTGTTGGGCTGGTTGTGGGCTGCTATCGGCGGGGGAAGATACTTCTTCGTTCATTCGCATCGAATCCTTGGTTACTTGCGAGTTTCAGCAAGCAGCGAAATGGCCGTGGTCGGGGAGTTCTGTCTGGATTTGGCCGATCTTGGGCTGAGATCGATTGCCGCCGCCGAGTCCTTACCCAAGACCTTGCCAGGATTGTGGTTTTAACGTTTCACAATCGCGATTCGATGCGCGGGTATCAGCAAACATTAGTACGATTTTCCAGCCTCGTCTAGCAATGCGGACAATACCTCTACCGATATTTATAGGCGTTGGTTGACGAGAGAATCAATGATTTAATCGAAATAAATGCAGGCAATGCTATTACCCGCTGAATGTGTCTCGCACTGCGCTGCGTACACCGCCGTTTTCATCTCGAATTAGCGACAATTTTTTTGACCGGAAATGCGGCGCGCGGTGTCGCGTCGCTTGGCCATGTGTTGTTTTTCAACCTGCAAAATGTTGATCGATTGCAGCTAAAGCAGCAGCACTGCGCGGCGCAGCCGCCGCTATGCGTTGGCCGCGCGCCGGCGTTGGTTAAACACCTTGATAAATGGGTGTTTTTTTTTGAATTAATAAAAAATTGATGTTGGAATAAATCGTGCTGATGCCATTGGCAAGAAAATTTTTCGCTGCGCACGAGGCAACCATGTCCATCTCTCCCCTGAATACATCTCCGCAAAACACGTCCGTGCAGAACAAGCGTTCGCCGGCATTGGATCGGCTGTGGTTTACGCGCTGTCCGGTACCGACCGCTACCGGTTTAGCCTACAAACTCGGTTGGCTGGATGAAGAATTTGCCCGCGATGGTATCGCCGTCGGCACATTGCAGGAGACGCGCGAATTGGCGCGCCATCATTACGATCACGATCTGCCGGCGCTGATTCGCGAGGGCGGCAATATGCTGGCGCTGGCGGCGCGCGCGCAGGGCGCTTCGACGCGCTTGATCGGACTGACCTGGATCGATGAGTGGCAGACGATTTTAGTGCGCGCCAACTCGGGCATCAGCGAGCCGCATCATTTGAAAGGTTTGCGCCTTGCGCTACCTGAATATATCGAGCATCCCATTGCCTCGCATGTGCGCGGCAGCAGCATCGCGCGCGGCATGTCTCTGCAGGGCTACCACGGCGCGCTGGCGTATGCCGGGCTCGGTTTCGATGATATCGAACTGGTGCAGGTGCCCTCCGGCGCCGGCGCGCGCAATGCCGCCGCGGGTGGATCGAACAACGGCCTGCAATCGCTGTGGGCCGGGCTCGATTATTTAGCCGCCGGCAAAGTCGATGCGGTATACGTGAAAGGCGCTTCGGCGGTCGATGCGGCGCAGCGGATCGGCGCGGTGGTCGGCATCGATCTGGATCGACTGGGCGCGCGTAAATTTCGCGTCAACAACGGCACGCCGCGACCGCTCACCGTACATACCGATCTGCTGGAAAACCATTTCGATGTGGTGGTGCGCTTTCTCTATCAAACGCTGCGCGCCGCCGATTGGGCGGCGGCCAACGTAAACGATGTGTTGGGCATTCTGCAAAGCGAGACCAGTTCGAGTGCCGCCGGTGCCGCCGCCGCGTACCGCGATGATTTCCACAAAACCCTGCATCCCGACCTATCCGACGAGCGTCTGCAACTGTTCGAACAACAGAAAAAATTTCTGTGGCTGCACGGCCTGCTCGATCGCGATTTCGATTTTGCGCCGTGGCTCGATCGACGTCCGCTGGCGGCGGCCTACGAGTTGTTGGAGGCCGATCGCCGCAAGGCCGGTCGCTGAAAGTTTCGCTAAACCCATTCGCTAAATTATTTGAATTATTGATGAGGATCGCACCATGACCGCCATAGTCAACACCCTGAGCGCCACCGAGCTGGATTTTGTCGAGCAGGCCCGGCAGGAAGCCGAACTGGCATTCGAAGTATTTCGCAAAACCGATACCATTACCGCCAACGGCACCGTCGGTTTTGTCGAGCGCATTCCCGGTCAGGAAAAATTGCTGACCCTCAATTATCCGGGCCCG
>DATIED010000298.1:0-7287 GCA_035455965.1 Spongiibacteraceae bacterium | reverse complement strand
CGTGGGATGCAAGTGTCGGCTACCGCTGGCAGCGAGTTGGTCTCACTTTGTGGGGCCGCAACTTAACCGACAAGCGCTACGCCGAATTGGCGGCAGGCTCGGGTCTGATGCGGCGTTTTGCCGATCCGCGCAGCGTTGAGTTGTCCCTTAAGTACTCGTTTTAAACGTTAGTTTTAGGAGCTGAGCGATGGCTGCGCTGCGTTGGAAACGGTGGCTGTTTTTATTTCATCGCTGGATGGGCATCGTGTTATGCCTGTTTTTTGCGGCGTGGTTTGTCAGCGGTTTATTCATGATGTATGTGGATTTTCCGCAACTGACGCGCGCCGAGCGTTTGGCCGGTCTGCCGGCGCTGGATTTATCGAGCGCTAAATTAACGTCCGCGAACGCCGCTGCTTATTTGCGCGCGGACGAGTTGGCGGCAGTCGATGCGCGCGGCGCTAAACCGTTGTTACCGGCCGGGTCGGGCTCGCTGCGGGATTCAAAAATCGCGATCGACGCCATGCGGATCGGTATGTTGTTGCAGCGACCGATATTTGAAATTTTGGTCGATGGCAACCCGTCGCCGCGCATTGTATTCGCCGACGATGGTACTGTTTTGCACAGTGTTGCCCCAGAGTTTGCCGAGCAAGTGGCGCGTGATTTCGCGCAGCGGGCCGGTTTGATCGCAGCTGTCGATGCGCAGCAAGTACGTTATCGGGAGAGCGTGGGTATCGATCAATGGACGGTGTCGTCCGCACTGAATGTGCACCGTCCATTATTGTTGATCGCAGTGAACGATGCCGCCGGCACCGAGTTGTACGTGTCATCGCGCAGTGGCGCAGTGGTGCGCGATACCGATCGGCGCGAGCGCGTGCTGAATTATTTTGGCGCCGTCACGCATTGGTTGTATCCGACTTTCATTCGCCGCTATCCCGATGCCTGGTCGTGGCTGGTGGATATCGTGTCCGGTAGCGGCAGTGTACTGGCACTCTCCGGTTTGTGGATCGGTGTATTGCGCTGGCGCCGCAAGCGACCGGAGGGCAAAAACGCAGTACCGTATCGGGGCTTGCTGCGCTGGCATTATTTTGCCGGTATCGCCTTTGGCCTGACAACATTGACCTGGGTGGTAAGCGGTCTATTGTCGATGAATCCCGGCAGGTTTAACCCACCGCGCGCGCCTGCGGCGGTTGAGCGCGAAGTTTTTTCCGGCACATCGTTCGATGTCGAGCGCTTTAAGCAGCTGCCGCCCCATCTCGATGCGAGTAGCGTCGAAACCGAGTTGCTGTTTTACGATGGCCAGCCATTTTATTGCGTGGTCGCGCGCGACGGCAAAAGGCAATTAATTGCGGCGGCAGCGCCGGCGCGCAATCCCAATATGGCACGCTTGAATGCATTGGCAACGAAATTATTGCCGGGCGCACCGTTGATCGATAGTCATTGGCTGACCGAATACGACGATTATTATTACTCGCGGCATCCCGAGCGCGGCGATAAACCGCTGCCGATGTTGCGCGTCGAATTTGGCGATGATGTGCATACCTGGTTTTATATCGATCCGCGCACGGGCGAGCTTGTGGAGCGTAGTACCAGCATTAACCGCTGGTATCGCTGGTTGTACAACGGTCTGCATTCGTGGGATATCCGCTGGTTATGGGAGCGGCGTCCGCTCTGGGATATCGCGGTTATTACATTTTCACTGGGCGGTTTAAGCTTATCGCTGTTCGGCGTGGTGATTGGCTATCGGCGCCTGCGCCAATCGGCAGCGAGTGGACGCTGGTAGCGCGAATTCTCGCGGTTTACTCATCCGTATGAGCAATATTTCGGCGTCGGTTAATAAAATCCTGATAACCTGTCGATGGCGAGCCTGGCCGTACGACTAATGAAGAGTTGCGGCTTTTATCGCTGCAGCTCTATCGCTACGGCATCTGCAAACAGGGAGATCTATTATGCAAAATTTGCAAAAAATCAGCCCCTTCCTCTGGTTCAATACCCAAGCCGAAGAAGCGGCAAATTTTTATGTCGGAATTTTCAAGAACTCGAAAATCATAACCGCCACTCGTTACAACAAGGAAAGCGCAGCTGTCTCGGGGCAAAAAGAGGGCTCGGTGATGACGATCGGCTTTCAGCTGGAAGGGCAAAATTTTGCAGCGATCAACGGTGGCCCACATTTTAAGTTCACTGAGGCAATATCGCTGGTGGTCAACTGCGAGACACAGCAGGAAGTCGATTATTACTGGGAAAAGCTTGGTGCCGGCGGCGATCCGAAGGCGCAGCAATGCGGTTGGCTGAAAGATAAATTCGGTGTTTCGTGGCAGATCGTACCGATTCAGTTACCGAAGTTATTGAACGACCCCGATGCGGAAAAGGCAGTGCGGGTGGCGCAGGTTATGATGAAGATGAAGAAGCTGGATATTGCGGCTTTGGAAAGGGCGTAGTGCACTCGCTTCCTGCTATCTGCGCATTAACTCTACAATTGATCCACTTCAGTAAAAGCTAAGTTTTAATTATATTTTTATAAATAGGTTTCGCCTATTGGTGAGTAGCACCTGCGGTGGGCGTCACTTTTCTTTTCCAAAAAGAAAAGTAACCAAAAGAAGTTGGCCCTGGCCGGGAGCGCTCCCAATTGCAGCAGGTCGAAAACCAATTGGTTTTCGACTTCCCGAATTTACCGAAAGTAGCACTTTCGGAAATTCGGCTGCCACATTAGGAGCAAAAGCAAAAGCAAAAAAAAACAGAATCGTAGGGTGGGTCATTCGACCCACCGTTCGGCTTCGCCGAATTGCGCAAAGGTTGAATTAATAATCCGTCATTCGTGCAATTCGGTAAAAATCATGGTGGGTCGAATGACCCACCCTGCAATTTGCGGTTGAGTCGTTTGCGGTTGAGCCGTCGCATCGTAACGGCTGCTCGGAGCGAAAAGCTTGCAGCTTCGTAGGGCGCAATAACCGAAGAGCATTGCGCCAGTTCGGAGATACATCATGCGGCTCAATGAGCGTTGCTTATTGCGCCCTACGTTAGACTATCCCCATCACAAGCAGCCGCTTGGTGGGTCAAATGCCCCAGCCTACGGTTTTCTTTTATCTTCCCCCATCGCAGTGGCAAGCGCGGCGAAAAGCCTGCGGCCGAGCTGTGTCTTGCCCCAATGTGGCAGTCGAATTTCCGAAAGTGCTACTTTCGGTAAATTCGGGAAGTCGAAAACCAATTGGTTTTCGACCTGCTGCAATTGGGAGCGCTCCCGGCGAGGGTGCCCTTTCTTTTGGTTACGTTTCTTTGGGCAAGCAAAGAAACGTGACTCGCCAACAGGCGAAACCTGTATCAGTCGCCCGAGGCGAAAGTTGGAAAGCTTTTCCGACTCATCGGCTATTCAAATAATTCGATATATTCATATCGGCCTAAATCTCTCCGCTAGTTTTTTTTTCTTAAACTGCTCAATCACAAAATCCACAAACACCCGCGTTTTCGCCGGCAATAATTTGTGCGCGGCAAAATAAATCGCGATCGACCCCGCATCGACATACCAATCCGGCAATACGCGAGTAACCGCGCCGCTTTCGAGATACGGTAATGCCTGCGGCATCGCCACCAGCGCGATACCCAAGTTCGCGGCCGCCGCGAGGCACGCTGCCTCGGGATCGCTCATTGCCATGCGCATGGACAATTCGATCGCGACTTGTTCGTTGGCGCGGTTGCGTAGCGGTAGTGCGCCGATACGGCCGGTCTGCGGTGAGCGAATCAGAATGCCTGCGTGCACCGCCAAATCGGCCGGCGATTTTATCGCGGGTTTAGCGGCGAGATAGGCAGGCGCAGCGATCAGTATGCGCGTGGCTTGCGTCAATTCGCGCGCGATTACGCCGGGCGGTAATTCGAAGCCGCCGCCGATCGCGGCGTCGAAACCTTCGCCGATTAAATCGACCTGGCGATTATCGAAATGCCAGTCCGGCACGATCGCCGGATAGCGCGCTAAAAACTCGCCGAGCAGCGGCACCATGTAGCGATGGCCGAACGAGGCGCCCATGCTGACTTTCAAGGTGCCGGCCGGTTGGCCGTCGGCACTCGCGAGATTGGCGACCGCGGTTTGGATGGTGGTCAGGCCGCCGCGCACTTCAGAGAGAAAGCGCTCGCCGGCTTCGGTCAGCGTCAGTTGTCGGGTGCTGCGCTGAAACAGGCGCACGCCGAGGCTGGCCTCCAGTTTGGCGACGTTTTTGCCGACCGCCGCCGCCGTCAAACTCAGGCGTCGCGCAGCTTCCGAGAAGCTGCCGGCCTCGGCGCTGCGTACAAAACACTCGATGCTGTTCAGTGTCTCCATGAAACCTTACTCGCTGATTCGATACCATTTGGATCAACTGAATATAGTGATTGATGTCTATTCGCGCCATAGTATCCGAGCGATACTGGCCCCGTCAGCAACTTATACAGTCACCGAACGGAGCAACATCATGACCACCTCGAATTTACAAACCACGACCGCACAACAAAACCTGATCGGCAAAGTAGCCTTCGTGCAGGGCGGTTCGCGCGGTATCGGCGCTGCTATCGCCAAGCGTCTGGCACAGGCCGGCGCCGCGGTCGCCATCAGTTATGCCAGCTCGCCCAAGCAGGCGCAGGAAGTGGTGCAGGCCATCGAAGCCGCAGGTGGGCGCGCATTGGCATTGCGGGCCGATAGCGCGGATGCCAAAGCGATCGTGCAGGCGATCGATACCACCGCCACCGCATTCGGCAGTGTCGATGTGTTGGTGAACAATGCCGGCGTGTTGGCGCTGGGATCGATCGAGGAATTTAAATTGGAGGATTTCGATCGCACGCTGGCGATCAATGTGCGCAGCGTATTTGTCGCGACGCAGGCAGCGCTGAAATATATGGGCGAGGGCGGTCGCGTGATCACCATCGGCAGCACTAACGCCGAGCGTATGCCGTTTGCCGGTGGTGGGACCTACGCGATGAGCAAAGCGGCTATCGTCGGTTTGACGAAAGGTTTGGCGCGCGATTTAGGTCCACGCGGCATCACTATCAACAATGTGCAACCCGGTCCGGTCGATACCGATATGAATCCGGAAAACAGCGAGTTTGCGAGCACGTTGAAAGGTTTGATGGCCATCAACCGCTACGGCCACGTCGATGAAATCGCCGGTTTTGTCGCTTATCTCGCCAGCCCCGAAGCCGCCTACATCACCGGCGCGAGTTTAACGATCGACGGTGGCTTCTCGGCGTGAGGCAGAAACAGTTGTCAGTTCTCAGTTAACTGAGACTGACAACTGGCACTAAGCCCGCCGACCGATACTCTTTTCAAAACTTCTTTGTGTTGACCGATATCGTTGCCGTTTTCCCGTTGGCTTCTTTCGATATTATCGCTCTTTGGTAGAGTGAGATTTAAAGTAGCGTGCTTCCAATATTTTGAAAAGAGCATTCGGTCGTCGAGCTGTCACGTTCGCTGCCATCGAATCTTTCGACTGACAACTGCTATTAAAGCGCCAGCAGTTCCACTTCGAAAATCAAAGTGGCGTTCGGCGGAATCGCATCGCCAGCGCCTTTGGCGCCGTAGCCGAGCGCGGCGGGCACGACCAGTTTGCGAATGCCGCCGACCTTCATGCCTTGTACGCCTTCATCCCAGCCAGGAATTACGTCGCCCTGGCCGAGGGTAAAAAGAAATGGCTCGTTGCGATCGCGGCTCGAATCGAATTTTTTGCCGGGAATACCGAGGCGGCCTTTTAGCCAGCCGGTGTAGTGCACGGCAACGCGTTGGCCGGAGCGCGCGGCTGGTCCGCTGCCGACCTTGATATCGGCGTACTGTAAACCGGAGCCGGTTTTTACATATTCCTCGTTGGGCTGCACCAGGCCGCCGTTGACGATTGGATTGGCCGCAGCGGTGGCGGCCGCCGCTGCGTCATCGGCAACAGCCAGCGCGGAACCGCAGGTCAGGATGATGGCCGCGCACAGCGTGGACACACTATTTTTAATCTTCATCGATTTACCTCATGTGAGCGCCGGCTGCTTACCGTGCTCGAATCATACTGGATTACAGGGTTATTCAATACTTCGCCACGTCCACGAGCGAGCGGTTCCATTTTTTACGAGCAAGCCGGTTGCTCGTTGTGGTTGGCGCGCGCAACGATTTTAAAATTCAATGCCGCGCTGTGCTTTCACGCCCTGTTCTTTATAGGGATGTTTGAGCGGACGGATATCGCTGACCAGATCGGCTGCCTCGATCAATACCTCCGGCGCGTGGCGGCCGGTGATGATGACATGTTGCATTGCGGGTTTATTCGCCAGTGCTTCGAGCACGACATTTACGTCGACGTATTCGTACTTCAAAATGGTATTCAGTTCGTCGAGAATTACCATGTCGTAATTCGCGTCGCCGATTAAGGCGGCGGCCTGCGCCCAGGCTTTCTGCGCCGTGGCGATATCGCGCTCGCGATCCTGGGTGATCCAGGTAAAGCCATCGCCAATGGTAAACCAATCGACATTCGGAAACGTTTCGAACAGCGTGCGCTCGGCGGTTGGCTTGGCGCCTTTAATAAATTGCACGACACCGAGCCGCATACCGTGGCCGACCGCGCGCAAACCCATGCCGAGCGCGCTGGTGGTTTTACCTTTGCCGGTGCCGGTGATAACGATCACCAGACCTTTTTCCACGGTGGCCTGCGCCTGCTTTTTTTCGTAACCGGCATTGCGCTTCTCCACCATTTTTTGATGGGTGTCGCTGGCGTCTTTATCGTTGCTCATCGTTAGTTCCAGTTAATTGATTCGTATTGAATGATACATCGTCCAGCCTGCGGTATTCGGCTTGCCATTGTTGCGCCAGCAGGCGGCAACGCCCGAGCGCGGCGCGCTGTTGTTCGCAATCGATCACGATGCGTCGATCGGTCTGCCCGGGAGCGTCGGGCAGTTCGCGGCTGCGGCCATCGGTGAGCAACCATAACACGCGCTGTTGTGCCGGATCGCGTCGCTTCGTTTGTGTCAGCAAGGTATTCGCGGTGGCAACGCCGTGCGCAAACGGTGTACCGCCGCCGCCGGCGATCGGTTGCAGCCAGCTTTGCAGCGCGCGTGAGTTGGCTGGGCGCGCGGCGGTGGGGTAGACGCGTATCAGCGCCCGCTCGCCGGCAAAACTGATCAGTGCTATTTGGGCGCGCTGTCGATAGGCCTGCTGCAAAAGTTGCATCAGCAGGCCCTTGGCGCGCGCGAGCCGCTGGCCGGCGAGCATCGAGCCCGAGCAATCGATTAAAAAACAATGCAGTACGCCGGCGCGCGCATCCTGCGATCGAAAGCGTAAGTGCCGGCGCTGCAGCGTTTGCTGGCGTTTAGCGATTA
>DATIED010000297.1:0-3232 GCA_035455965.1 Spongiibacteraceae bacterium | reverse complement strand
ACACTGGAAGGGATTATGCGTCTCAGGAACGGATGTCCGCTTCGGGTCATTAACGGACATATGCAGTGCAACAGGGCATGTCCGCTTTGCCCCCGAGAGGGGACATCTCAGTGGGACACTCGCGGCAAAAAGCCTAATGATCGTATGGAATGATTCAGTGTCCCACTTTATCGCAGGCGTTTGATTGTATTGAATTGGCGTAGTCCTCTCGGGACCGCCACATATACTTTGATCTCCAAAAATATTGCGCCGAATTGTCAAACCGGAGTGCAATGTCCGCTTCTGACCCAAAGCGGAAGTGCGATCACGCACCCATTCTTGTCACCGCTTAAATCTTATAAGCCATCCGGAAACCACCCCAATGCTTGCCAATCACGCGGACTGGGACGTCAATCTCCTTCATCAAAATCATGACGCCGTCGCCCATGTCGCGCGGATAGCTCTGAATCAGGTAGGGCCTTGCGCTGCGCGCAGCACATAAACCGGCGCGATCATCAAAGATGCGTCGATTGCGGGAATTGCGAATATTCCAGGCAAGGTCGTCCGGGCGTTGTGGCCGTGAATAAACAAGATTGTGCACCGGGATGTACCCATTTCGGTCAATCGCTATTGCAAAGACCATCCGCGGATCAGATGAAAGGAGTTGCTCCTGAATCGGAGTAAGGATTTCTTCGAGCGCATCGAGATATTGTGTCCGATACTGCTGCGGATTACTGCCAGGGATCGGTACATATTCGTTGTCAAACAAGGCCGCGGCCGTGAGGCGCTGGCTGCCGATAAGTTGTTCGAGACAATTTGATATCTCAATGCCCGCCTTTTTTGCACGATCGATAAACTCCCGGTTTTCAACCTGGATCGACACAATCTTTTCTTCTAAAACGGCCCGCGTGTCAGCATCGATATCGACAAACTTGAGATGCAAACCAAGATCTGACCGATTGACAATTTCCGCCGATAGCCGACCGATTTCGGCGATAGCCAGAGATACGCGAAGGCCAATTTCAGCGGGAAAATGTTCCGAGGTGGCCTGAACCAGTGTTCCCCCGATGCTGATATCGACGGTCTTGCTGGAAGCCGAGCCTTCCAATTTGACCATAAGTTCGCATGGCAGGCGATCCGATCGCCTGCGATCGCCAATTTCGGTCTGACGCAGGAAAATCGAAAGATTCCTGCGCAATTTATTCGCGAGGTCCGAAGCAGCACGGCCGGACCGATCAACTTCTGCGCTTTCGCGCACGGCGATATCGGTGGATTGCTTGATCTCGCTTGCGTTATTCGACACACGCCCAATAAAGTCCGAAGTCGTTTCGGCGTTCTTCGAAATAGCTTGTGCCGTTGCAATTTGTTCTTCAACCGACGATGCAATTGCGGAATAGACGGGGTGCACTTCGTCGATGATCGATGAAATCCGCGTCAGGGCACCACTCGAAGCCTGCGCATCGCTCTGGAGTTTGGCGACACGGATTCTAATTTCGTTTGTCGCCTTTTGCGTTTCGATAGCCAACGCCTTTACTTCGGCTGCGACTACCGCAAAACCACGACCAGCATCACCCGCGCGCGCGGCTTCGATGTTGGCATTGAGCGCAAGCAATTGCGTTTGCTTCGCAATCTTTTCGATCAGTCCAATAATATTCCCAATCTCGGACGAGGAAGCGTTGAGGCCGTTGATGCTTTCACTGGCATCCGCTGCAGCCTGAGTCGCCTTGTTGGTTAGCCGACCAGCGGCGTGGACTTGTCGTCCAATCTCATTGGATGAAGCTGCGAATTCATGCGTTGCGGAGACGAGTTGTCCGGCATCTTCGCTTGCTGCGTGAGCAAGAGATGTAAGGCCTTCAGTCTGACCGAGAATCGCATTCAACGACTGTGACGACAGGCCGATTCCGACATGAACACGTTCGGCCGCGCCACCAACTTGCGCAATCAGCTTTGCGAGATCGGTTTCAAGCAGATCAAGCGATTCGCGAACTGTACTGAGCGATGTCGATTCAAGGAGCTGGACCGGCTGATTCCCCATCACGAATCAATCCCCGGCATCTTTTACCGCTATTGGACGCAAAACGCAGTATCTGTTGACCTCAAGCGCACCATCCATTCGCACCAAAAACCGGCTCGCACGGAGGCCAAGGACGCGAAGCTGGCACATGCCAATGATTACGAGGCGGCCCCGCCAGATAGTCGCGAAAAAAAACGAGCTGATTGAATACGCTAATGGCACCTGCGGACATGCGGCTGGACGCGAGGAATGGTCGCCTTCGGGGGTAAAGAAGACATGATGTTAATTTATTATTACGTCCGACGAATGCTGAGTTATACGCCAGTTTGATTTAAGACAAAAATTGGTTCGCGCTTGATTGCTATAATTATCGTATGTGGCACACAGTGCGTTACGGTGACGAGGAATGCCGGAAAACCGGCGCTTGGCACATTTCACCTGAGCCGTCGTTCGAAGCAGCCATCAACAAGGCCAGGCAATTGGCCAAGGATTTTATCGTGCACGCTATTGGTGCAGGAGACGAAATTATTTTGAATGAACAGCAAGTGCGGGACTATTTGGCAAGGCACCACAGCGGTGAAACTGTTTTGGATGAGCAACAACTGCGCGACTATTTGGCGAAGCACCGCATATAAAAATGATTCCCCAGGCATGCGGCAACGCGGCCGTTGGGTCGGGCTTAATCTGAAGACTACGATTGCCGTTCGGGGGGGTGCCATGAGCTCATCAGCAGGGGCTGCTTTGATTATCGATCATCTGGGCGGCGAGAAGTTCCTGGCCGGTTTGGGGGCCAGAGATTTCGTCATCGACGGCACACATTTCAGCTTCACTCTTGTTCATGACAATTCCAAAGGGGTTCATTCGGTAACGATATCAATCGAGCCGCGCGGAGGTTTCAAGGTGGCCTGCTATGGGCGGATCGTACCAGGTTCCTTCCAGACGCCCGTACTTGCGACGGAGAGCGTGGCTATTCCGGAAAGCCTTGCAGCGGTTCTTGGAAAGCTCACCGGGATCGATACCCTGCGACACCGACATCTCTAATGACCAAATATAAAATTTGGTGTGCAATGTCCGCTAATGACCCAAAGCAGACATTCGGCCTCAATGGACACTCCCCATTCCCGACCATAAACTTATCGAAATTGTAATAGGCTCGAGCAGTTGCACCAATGTCCACTTTTTGCGGCATTCCGGCTGTTCCCATTTGACCTGAGTCAATATGTGCTTCGCTCAATGCGA
>DATIED010000296.1:0-4451 GCA_035455965.1 Spongiibacteraceae bacterium | reverse complement strand
ATGAGCAGCATTGAAGAACGCGTCAAAAAAATCGTCGCCGAACAATTGGGCGTGAAAGAAGAAGACATCCAGCCGTCGGCTTCTTTTGTCGAAGATCTGGGCGCCGATTCGCTTGACACGGTTGAGCTGGTAATGGCTTTGGAAGAGGAATTCGAAACTGAAATTCCAGACGAAGAAGCTGAAAAAATCACCACTGTTCAATTGGCTATCGACTACATCAAGAACCATCTGCAATAACTGTTTGGCGCTAGCGCGTTTTTTTATCCGCAGTGAATGCAAATCCAAAAGCCGTTTCTATTTCGTATAGAGCGGCTTTTGTTTTTTCGGCAATTCGAATCGTTGGCGCGATTTGTACTTAGCGATTCGCACGGTAGGTTGTATAAACAAGTGGTGCTGGCCAAGTCGTACTAGATCGTACGGTTGAGTAAGGCCATGGGGAGGCGCGAGTGTCTAAAAAGAGAGTGGTGGTGACGGGCCTGGGCATGGTCACTCCCGTGGGCAACGATGTTAAAACCGCCTGGCATAATATTTTGGCGGGTCGCAGCGGCATCGGCCCGATCGAGACATTCGATGTTTCAGCATACAGCACACGCTTTGGTGGCGGCATCAAAGACTTTGACGTCGAGCATTATTTCGATGCCAAGGAAGCCCGCAAAATGGATACGTTCATTCAATACGGTATGGCTGCGGCTATACAAGCGATCGCGGACTCCGGCTTGATCGTTACCGAAGAGAATGCCGAGCGTATCGGTGCGGCGATTGGTTCCGGTGTCGGCGGTATGAATAATATCGAGAAGTGTCACGATGTTATTTTGAATAGCGGGCCGCGGCGCGTCTCGCCGTTTTTTGTGCCAGGCTCGATCATCAATATGATCGCCGGCAATTTGTCGATCAAATACGGCTTTAAAGGCCCCAATCTCGCGCTGGTTACCGCGTGTACCAGCGGTACGCATTGCATCGGCCTGGCAGCGCGCTTGATTGCATACGGCGACGCCGATGCGATGGTGGTTGGCGGCGCGGAAATGGCGACCACCCCTGTTGGTCTTGGCGGCTTCGCGGCCGCGCGCGCATTGTCGACGCGCAATGACGATCCGCAGGCGGCGAGCCGGCCCTGGGATCGGGATCGCGACGGTTTCGTATTGAGCGACGGGGCGGGCATTTTAGTCCTGGAGGAATATGAGTTTGCAAAACGGCGCGGCGCGCATATTTACGCCGAGCTGACCGGTTTTGGCATGAGCGCCGATGCGTACCATATGACCGCGCCTCCGGCCGACGGTAGTGGCGCACTGTCTGCGATGCGCAATACGCTGCGGGATGCCGGTCTGGCAGCCGATGCGATCGACTATATCAACGCCCACGGCACGTCCACGCCGGCTGGCGATCTGGCCGAAAGTCGTGCCGTGGAGTCATTGATGGGGGCGGCAGCACACAGTGTGGCGGTGAGCTCGACGAAATCGATGACAGGACATTTGCTTGGCGCCGCCGGCGCGGTCGAGGCAATTTTTTCCGTGCTGGCGATTCGCGATCAAGTGGCGCCGCCGACTATCAATCTCGATAATCCCGACGCTGACTGTACTTTGAATTACGTTCCGCATATCGCACAACCGCGGCGTATTCAGCACGCGCTGAGCAACTCTTTCGGCTTTGGCGGCACTAACGGTAGTGTGCTGTTCAGTCGGTTGCAATAATCGAATATGGCCTGTCTGTGATTGCTTTGCTGAATGGCCGATCGACAAGTGCGGTGCCTGTTGTCGATCGCGGTTTAGCGTACGGCGACGGACTATTCGAAACCATCAAAGTTGTCGATGGGCACGCGCAATTTTTAACGGAGCATTTGGCGCGTTTGAGTCGCGATTGCCGGCGTCTTGCGATGCAACTCGATCTAGCGAGTTTGCGCACTGAAATTGCCCGGATATCGGCAACTGCCGATGAAGGCATACTCAAACTTATTATCACTCGCGGCGCAACGATGCGCGGTTATCAAGCGTCGCCCAGCGCTAGCGCGCAACGTTTGCTGATATTTTTCCCGCAACATTTTCCTCCGCTCGATGCATTACCAAGCGGCGTTCAAGTGCGATTATGTCGGCAGCGCTTGGCCGAGCAGCCAAGCCTCGCCGGTATGAAGCATTTGAACCGCTTGGAGCAGGTAATGGCGCGCGGCGAGTGGAGCGATCCCGCTATTGCCGAGGGCTTGATGATGGATCGGTGTTCGCGCTTGATCGAAGGCGTGGCGAGCAATTTATTTTTGGTGCGTACGGGTACCGTTTATACGCCGTGTCTGCACCGCTGTGGCGTAGCCGGTGTGATCAGAGATCTGGTGCTCAATAAAATGGCGCCGGATTGCGCGCCGGTGCTTGAAGCCGATTTAATACTCGACGATTTGTATGCCGCAGATGAGGTCTTTCTGAGTAATAGTTTAATTGGAATTATGCCGGTGCTAAAAATCGATTGTCTCCATAAAGCGCGCGGCGATGTTACCATCGCATTTCAACAATGTTTTCAAAAACTGTGTTTACAAGAATCGATCGCTAATGAGTGCCGTTAAATCCCCGTTGCGCAATGTCGTTATCGTTTTATTGACGGCAATTATTCTATGGGTGGCGGTCTGCGAATTTACGGATTATTTAGCGCGCCCTTTGCCAATAGACAGCGTGCAAGAGTTGGAAGTGGTGCGCGGCAGTTCGCTCGGGCAGGTCATAAAGCAATTGACGGCACGCAATTTGTTACCACATCCGTTATTGTTTCAATTGTATGTGCGCGCCACCGGCCGCGGTCATCATATTCTGGCGGGCGACTATTTGTTGGGGCCGGGTACTGCGCCGCTGGATTTGTTGGATATGTTGGAGCAGGGCCGCATGCGCATGCATTCGATCACCCTGGTCGAAGGTTGGACATTAACGCAGTTGCGTATGCAGTTGCGCAAGGATACGCACTTGCGGCAGGTGTTGAGCGACGTACCGGCCGTCGAGTTATTAACGGCGTTAGGCGTGAATGATCAGGCTGCTCACGTTGAAGTCCCAAATCCAGGCCAGCCCGAGGGTTTGTTTTTTCCGGATACTTACGTGTTTACGGGCTCGACTAGCGATCGCGATATTTTGCGCCAGGCTTATCGCCGCATGCAAAATGTCTTGCAGGAGGAGTGGCAGGCGCGGGCTCCGAATCTGCCTTATAAGAATGCGTACGAGGCCTTGATAATGGCATCTATCGTCGAGCGAGAAACCGGGGTGGGCAGCGAACGCCCCGAGATTGCCGGCGTATTCGTCCGGCGTCTGCAGAAGGATATGTTGCTGCAAACCGACCCCACCGTTATCTATGGTCTTGGCGGTGGATTCGACGGTAATTTGCGCCGCCGAGATCTGGATGATGCCGGCAATTTGTATAACACCTATCAACACCGCGGTCTGCCGCCGACGCCGATTGCGCTGGCGGGGCGTGCAGCGATCCGCGCAGCGCTGCAACCGAGCGGCGGCGAGGCGCTGTACTTTGTCGGCAAAGGCGATGGCAGCCATCAATTTTCGGCGACGTTGGACGAGCACGAGCGGGCGGTTAAAAAATATCAAATAGAACAGCGGCGAGCGGATTATCGTTCGCGCCCCGGCAAGGCAGCGGGTGATCATTGAGTATGGCAATGGGCGATAAGCGAGGATTATTTATTACGGTAGAGGGCGGCGAGGGTGTCGGTAAATCCACCAATGTCGCTTTTATTGCCGAATTGTTGCGAAATGCCGGGCGCGATTTGATTTTAACGCGAGAGCCCGGCGGCACGGAGCTAGCCGAAGCGATTCGCAAACTGCTGCTTGAGCCGAGGCAGGAACCGGTTGCGGAAATGACTGAGTTGCTGCTGATGTTCGCGGCGCGCGCGCAACACCTGGCAACGATCATTCAGCCGGCCTTGGCGGCTGGGCAATGGGTGCTGTGCGATCGTTTTACCGATGCGACTTATGCCTATCAAGGAGGCGGACGTGGTCTCGACGTACACTTGATCGCTGCCCTGGAAGGGTTGGTGCAAGGGGAATTACGCCCACATCTGACGTTGCTGTTGGATGCCCCGGTCGGCGTTGGTCAGGCACGCGCCAGCGCGCGCAGTGCACCCGATCGTTTCGAGCAGGAGCAACAAATATTTTTTGAGCGCGTGCGCCAGACTTACTTGGCCCGTGCGTGCGCAGAGCCGCAACGCTTTCGTATTATCGATGCCGGTCGATCGTTGAGCGAGGTGCAAACGCAATTGCGCGCCGAGTTAACACAATGGCTGGGTTTGCAAGCGTGAGTGTCGACGTGGAAAGTTTACCGCTGCCCTGGCAACTCGCGCATTGGCAGCGGCTACGCAAGCAGAGCGCAGCGCAGCAGCTTCCGCACGCATTGTTGCTCGCTGGTCCACCTTCAGTCGGTAAACGTCGTTTCGCCAGCGCGCTAGCCGGCATGTTGCTGTGCCAGCAGCCGACTGCGGAGGA
>DATIED010000295.1:0-3107 GCA_035455965.1 Spongiibacteraceae bacterium | reverse complement strand
CTGGTTGGCAGAATTTACAGACCGTTTTGGGGAATGACCGATGGGTGTTGCAGCGTGGTTTGCGGTGCGTAAAGAGTTGTCGCCGCGCAGTAACCGCTTATTGATGGTCGGCTCGTTTCTGCTGCCGTTGCTGATGTGGTGCGTAGTGAGTTACGTGCCGTTCGTCTGGCATCCGAAGGTGCTGATTACCGCGCCGGGCGATGTCGATTATTTCCAGAACGGTCAGTTGGTCGATAAGCAGGTATTTCGCGATGAGCTGGCAAATATGCGGCAACAGCACAAGCTGTTGCCGGAGGGAGATCCCGCCAATCCGATTTATCTGCCGCCGCCGCATCGCGTCGCCAAGGCTTTTTATACGGCATTCACAGCGGCTCCCGAGCGCCGCGATGGCCAATGGTTGCACGAAAGTTTATGGCACAGCATCACCATCATTTTTTGGGGTTTCGTCATCTCGTCGATTATCGGCGTGCCGCTCGGCATCTTATGCGGTACCTACAGCGCGGTATCGCGCTTACAGGAACCGTTTATCGAATTTTTTCGCTACCTGCCGGCGCCGGCATTCGGCGCATTAGCGGTAGCGATTCTCGGTATCTACGATGGACCGAAGATAGCGATCATTGTGATCGGTACTTTGTTCCAGCAAGTGCTGATTATTGCCAATACCACCCGCAAGCTGGATATCGCTCTGCTGGAAGCGGCGCTGACCCTGGGCGCCAAGAAACTGCAGTTACTCTTCAGAGTCGTGGTGCCGGGTATTTTGCCCGATCTCTATCGCGATCAACGCATTCTGCTGGGCTGGGCGTGGACCTATCTGATTGTCGCCGAGTTGATCGGCGCCAGCTCCGGTATTACCTGGTTTATCACGCAGCAGGCGCGCTACAAAAATTTCGACAATGTCTACGCGGCGATCATGATGATCGGGATTATCGGTTTGACCACCGATTTGTTGTTGGGCTGGCTCGGTAAGTGGCTGTTTCCGTGGGAGCGCTCGCCGACTAAAAGTTGAGTCGCGCAGCATTTATTTTTGAGAGCAAGCGTATGAGCGTACTGAATTTACCCAGCTATCTTGAACAATCGGCTGCGGTGCAGCAGCGGTTTGCCCGACTGCGCGAGCGCCCGGTAATTCTCGAGGTTAAAAATCTTTGCAAAAGCTATCAGTCCGCACAGGGCGAAACGGTGGCGCTTAAAAATATTAATTTCAAAACGCACCGCCGCGAGTTCGTCTGCGTGATCGGCCCGTCGGGTTGCGGCAAGTCGACATTGATTCGAATTCTGGCCGGGCTCGAATCCTACAGCGCCGGCGAGGTATTGCTGGACGATAAACTGGTGACTGGCCCAGGCCCGGATCGCGGCATGGTATTTCAGGGCTACACCTTGTTCCCCTGGCTGACCGTAAAGAAAAATGTGATGTTCGGTCTGGAGATGAATAAGCGCGGCAAACTCGAGTCGGCCAGCGAAGCATTGCAGTGGCTCGAATTGGTGGGCTTGAGCAAATTTGCCGACGCCTATCCGCATCAACTGTCTGGCGGCATGAAGCAGCGGGTGGCGATAGCGCGCGCGCTGGCTAATCAGCCGCGAATTCTATTGATGGACGAACCGTTCGGCGCGCTCGATGCGCAGACGCGCTGCAAAATGCAGACACATTTGCTGGAGATTTGGAAAAACATCGACGTGACGATTTTGTTCATCACGCATGATCTGGAGGAGGCCATCTTTCTGGCTGATCGCATTTTAGTGCTGAAGGCGCATCCGGGTGAAGTGCAGGAGTTAATCGAGGTACCGGTGCCGCGCCCGCGACATTCCGGGCAAATTATCAGCGATGAGTTTCTGGCGACCAAGGCGCGCCTTGAGGAGTTGATTCATCCACCGGTCGCCGATGAGGAAGATCAGATTGTCAGTCCGAAAATGATTCGCTTCGCCAGAGTCGGCGACGATGTTGAAGAAGTTGAATAAATCTTATGGCCGCTTACTCGGGAGCAGGTCGGGATATGGCGTTGGATACCAGCAAATATAAAGCACTAGTCAGCCGCATCAGTATTTCCTTACCGGAGGAGTTGCTGATCGATTTGGATGATATGGTCGTCGATCGCGGTTTCGAAAGTCGTTCGCAGGCGATTGGCGATATGATCAATCGTCAATTGGTCGAACATAAACGCCAGGCCGGCAATGAAGTGATGGCGGGCACGGTCACATTATTGTACGACCACTCGACGCGCGGCCTGCAAAAGCAGCTCGCCGATTTGCAGCATTTACATATCGATGAAGTGATCAGTTCACTGCATGTGCACTTAATGCACAATCAAACGATGGAGGTCATTTTAGTGCAGGGGCCGGCGCAGAAGTTACAGGATATCGCCGATCAGATGATTACGCTACGCGGCGTGATTACCGGTCGTATTCAATTGATGGCGGCGGTTATGCCGCCCGTGCATCCCTCGTCATCGCGACGTTGAAAAAGTATTCAGCTTTGCGTCAGCCGTTTGCAGGCGCATTTTTATCCGCGTATTCACGCCACATCCCCGTCAGTGCGGCCTCGAAATCGCGCGCAAAGCGCGGTGCGTCGCACAGCGGCGAAGTCAGCAGGCGAGCGCGCAAAGTCGTTCGCAGCTCCGCTAATTCGTGCAGATTGTTCGCGCGAGTAACAGCAAGGTCGATGTAGCTTGCATCGTCGTCGACTATCCAATCGGCCAAACCCATGTTCTGCAAAATACTTTCGCCTTGGCGAGCAATCAGGCGATCGCCGCGCCGCGTGATAAATGGCACGCCCATCCATAAGCCTTCGATGCTGGTGGTGCCGCCGGTAAACGGAAATGGATCGAGGGCAATATCGACGGCGTTATAACTGGCGAGATAGTCGGTGCGCATCGATTCGCCTTGTAAAATTATTCGTTCGGCTTCGATGCCGCGTTGCGCGAAACGTTCGAGCGTATCGTGCACTATCGATGCGTCGCCAAATTGCTTGGCTTTCAGCATCAATCGCGACTCGGGCACGGCGGCCAATATTTTTGCCCATAGCGCTACGACCGGATCGCCCATTTTGGTGGGATTGTTAAAGCAACCAAACGTCACGTATCCATTGTTTAGCGCCGGCAACGGCGCGATCGCAA
>DATIED010000294.1:0-5521 GCA_035455965.1 Spongiibacteraceae bacterium | reverse complement strand
CGCTGGCGACCGGTGCGGCCAGTTGGATATTCGGCGCGCCGTTTTTGACCTCCGCGGTGCTGCATTGGCAGATACCGCTGCTCGGTGAGATCGAATTGGCATCGGCGCTGTTATTCGACGTCGGTGTTTATGCGGCGGTGGTTGGCGTCGCGTTATTGATTCTTGCGCGTCTCGCCGATTTGGATGCTGCCGGCGATGGGCAAAAAATCGAGGCGCGCGTTTAATGGAATTGCTATTCGCGATCGCTATTGGAGTGCTGACTGCCAGCGGTATCTACCTGCTGCTGCGCCCGACCATCTTCGCTTTAATTTTAGGGTTGGCGTTGCTCGGCTACGCAGTCAATTTATTTTTATTCGCGATAGGGCGACCGACGCTCGACGCTGCGCCGATTATCGGTGCCGGCGAACGCTATGCGGATCCGCTGCCGCAGGCACTGGTGTTGACCGCGATAGTGATCGGCTTTGCGATGACGGCATTTGTAGTGGCATTGGCGTTGCGTGCGCGCAGTGAGTGGGGCGACGATCGCAGCGAGTTTGCGAACGACTCGACCAAAAGCAGTGCTTTGGAAAACGGTGCTTCGGAAAATAGTATCTCGAGAAATAGTAGCTCGGAAAATGGTAGCTCGGAAAAATCCGAAAGCGTCGGGTTTGAAAATGCAGAGCTTGAAAGCACCCGCACTGAAAATGCCCGCCAGGAAAACAACGGGCCGGCAAGTCGACCGGCTGCCGTAAGCGATCCTAAATCATCCGGGGAGCGCGGATGAATCATTTATTGATCTTACCGATTCTGGTGCCGCTGTGTTGCGCCTGCCTGTTGCTGTTTTTGCGTGGCGCGAGCATAGGAGCAGCGCGCGGTCTCGCCTTATTATCTAGTTTGCTGCAACTCGGGCTCGCCGGGTTGCTGCTGGCGCAGAGTAGCGACGGCGCCATTCAATTGTATGCGGCCGGGCATTGGCTGCCGCCGTATGGCATCGTCTTGGTACTGGATCGGTTGGCTGCACTGATGTTGTTCACCACGGCGGTATTGGCGCTACCGGCCTTGCTCTATGCAGCGGGCGGCGCCGACCGCGACGGCAAATACTTCCACGTCCTGTGGCAGTTTCAATTGATGGGTATCAACGGCGCTTTTCTCACTGGCGATTTGTTCAATCTGTTTGTGTTTTTTGAAGTGCTGTTGATGGCGTCGTACGGTTTGTTATTACATGGCCGCGGTGCGGCGCGTCTGCGCGCGGGCCTGCAATACGTCGTATTGAATTTGCTTGGCTCGGCGCTGTTTCTGCTCGCCGCGGGAATTTTTTACGGCTTGGCCGGCACGCTGAACCTTGCCGATCTCTCGGTATTTATCGCGGTGGCAGAGCCTGCCGATACGCCATTGCTCGCCGCGGCCGGTCTCCTGCTGCTGATTGTGTTCGGCTTAAAGGCCGCGCTATTTCCGTGGTATTTCTGGCTGCCGCGCAGTTATGCGGTCGCCAGCGCACCGGTAGCCGCCTTATTTGCGATCATGAGCAAAGTGGGAATCTATGCGACGCTGCGTTTGACGCTGCTGTTGTTTGGCGCGCATGCGGGTGCGCTGGCGGGATTGTTATTGCCATGGTTATGGCCGTTGGCTCTGCTCACATTAATACTCGGGTCGCTCGGCGTGCTGGCGGCAACGACATTAGCCGAGCTGATCGCCTATTGCGTAGTAGTTTCGGTTGGCACCTTGCTCAGCGCGCTGGCGCTGAACTCGATGGCCGCGCTCACCGCATTGTTGTACTACTTGATGCAAAGTACCTGGATCGTTGGCGCGTTATTTTTGTTGGTGGATTTAATTGCCGGTCGGCGCGGCAGCGTAGCGGGCCGTTTGCAGAGCGCGCCAAAAATGGCGAGCCACGCGGCGTTGGGCGGCCTGTTTTTAATCGCTGCACTGGCCGTCGTCGGCTTGCCGCCGCTAGCCGGCTTCGTCGGCAAATTGCTGTTGCTGCAAGCGGCACCGTTGCCGGATAAAAGTATTTTATGGCTGGCTTTATTGGCGAGCAGCCTGGTCGGTCTGGTGGCCTTCAGTCGCGCCGGCAGCGTACTGTTTTGGCGGACCGATACAGTGGTTTGGCGGGCCGGTACAGCGGTCCCGGCACCTATGCCATTGCCGATTAATGCCGTATGTGCCGTCATCGTGTTGCTCGGTGCACATGTCGCACTCAGTGTTTGCGGCGCGCCGATCGTCAAAATGTTGGAAGCGACGGCGGCGCAGCTGTTCGATGCGGAACAATATACCGCCGCCGTGCTTGTGCAGATGCAAAATCCAGCTGGAGTCGAACCGTGATCGCCGCGACGCGAAAAAAAATACTGCCGTATCCGCTGCTGAGCGGTGTTTTATTGGCGATGTGGCTGCTGTTGTCGAATAGCCTGACGCTCGCGCAGGGATTATTGGGCGCGCTGTTTGCCGGTTTGCTACCGTTGTTGCTCGGCGAATTTCTGGCGCCGCTGCCCAGCATAAAAAAGCCGCTGTTGTTGCTGAGGTTTTTGTTGCGGGTACTGGGCGATATCGCCGTGGCCAATGTACAAGTGGCCGTGTTGGTAATAAAACCGAATCGTTTGCTGCGCCCGGCCTTTATCGAATTGCCGCTGGCTATGCACGACGAATTTGTTATCGCCGTATTGATGAGCGTGATTACGCTGACGCCGGGCACGCTGGCGGTCGGGCTAAGCGATGACGGCAAGCATTTGACGATTCACGCGCTGCATACGGAAGATCCCGCGCTGTTGATCGTGCAGCTTAAACAACGCTACGAGCAGCCGCTGCTGGAGATTTTTGCATGTTGAGCAGAGTGTTACCTTTGGCAATGGCGATGTTAAGTGTGGCCCTGCTGTTGTGTTGTTATCGTTTATGGCGCGGTCCGAAGCTATGGGACCGTGTGTTGGCTTTGGATACGCTGTATATCACTTCGATCGGTCTGTTGGTGTTGCAGGATATGCGCATCGGCAAGCAGATTTATTTTGAGATCGCTTTGCTGGTCGCTGCCTTTGGATTTCTTGGCACGATCGCACTGGCAAAATATTTGCGTAGCGGCAATGTCATCGACTAACGGCAAATACGAACCGGAGTTGAGTCGCTAAACGATTAGGTGTTAAAAATGTGGATGATAGCAGGTGAGGCAGTTATATCGTTGCTCGTATTGGGCGGAGCGTTATTCGTATTGTTGGGTGCGCTGGGTTTGGCGAAGCTGCCCGATTTTTATACGCGTCTGCACGCGCCGACCAAAGCGAGTACGCTAGGCGTCGGTGGCATGATGTTGGGTTCGCTGCTTTACTTTAGTTCGCGCGATGCGGGTTTCAGTTTGCACGAATTGCTATTGCTGCTGTTTTTATTTCTCACTGCGCCGTTGACCGCGCATATGCTGGCGAAGACAGCTTTGCATGCTGCCGCTACCGATTCGAGCGATGAGTCATAGGCCGTATGACAATCGCCGCGCAATGTACCGGAGGGTGAGTTTATAAAATTCTGATTGGCTGCATCGAAGTTGGATATGCATCGATATTAGGGCTGCGATTGAACTATGGCAAAAGACTTACAACAAATACTGGCGACGCTCGCGACCTTGAAAATTGTACCGGTCATCGCCTTGGAGCGCAGCGCGGATAGCGTACCGCTCGGTAAGGCGCTGGTCGAAAATGGACTGCCGGTGGCGGAGATTACCTTTCGCTCCGCGGTGGCAGCCGATGCGATTCGCCGGCTGCGCGCGGCCTATCCGCAAATGTTGATCGGCGCCGGTACGGTATTGAATCGCGCGCAGGCCGAGCAGGCGCAAGCGGCCGGCGCGGATTTTATCGTCAGCCCCGGTTTTAATCCAAATACCGTGCACGTCTGTAACGAGCTGAATATTCCATTCATTCCCGGCGTCAATAATCCGAGCGCTATCGAATCGGCACTGGAACTCGGTTTGACCGCGTTAAAATTTTTTCCGGCCGAAGCCTCCGGCGGTGTAAAGATGATTAAGGCGTTACTCGGCCCTTATGCGCAGTTGCGCTTGATGCCGACCGGCGGTATCGGCACGGCGAATATTCGCGATTATTTGGCGCTGCCCGAAGTCATCGCCTGCGGCGGGAGCTGGATGGTCGACAAAAAATTATTGGATACGGGCAATTGGTCCGAGGTTGGACGTCTGGTGCGCGAAGCGGTAGCTTTGGTTCGCTAGTTTTACTTAAAAGCAGGAGCCAAATACTGCCTCAAATAGCGGTCTCAAATAACTACAGTTGAATAACTGTCGATAAAATATTATTCGATTCGTCGAAGGATCTGGTTAGTATAAGAATGCGGCTAGCAAATTGAGCGTCGGAGTTAATTGTTGGTGCGACGCGGCAAGTCCTGCTGGGGTAAATGAGTTTATGTAGGGTGGATCATTGATCCACCGTTGTTGCGCGGCAGGATCGCATGGCGGATCGATGATTTGCCCTACGGGATAAATATAAATCGGCGCTGAATTTTATAGATTGGCTATTTCGATAATAAATACCCGCGGCGACCGCCGCCTATCTATCTCGAGGATAATTTAATGAGCGATAAATCCGCTGGCGATCTCGACGCTGATACCAATGAGCTGGATGCGCACGGTACTAAACGGCGCGAGTTGTTACGCAATGCCACCGCACTAAGCGGTCTTTCGCTGCTGAGTTTACCGTTGGCGGGCATCGCCGCCGAGCAGGCTGCCGCAGCAGGGCCGGTCAGCCGCGCGGCATTCCAACAACTATTGCAGACGTTGGCGTCAATCGATCGAGATTATCTGAGCGCGGGCTGGGGTGTGACCAGTATCGGCGATATCGCCGAGGGTTACCGCATGCTGATGCATTTGCTGGATGTCGGCATTCGCTTATATTTCGAAGGCGATCCGAATCGGCCGGAATTTCAGCCGATCGTTTCGCCGACTATAAAGATTCAAGGCGACAATCCCGATGCGCTGTATTTTTACACGCGTATTCGCGGCGATCGCAACTACCGCATTCGCGGCAAGCGCACCGCCGAAGTCTATTTATCGTTCACGGTACATAGCGGCGACGGCAATGGCGGCTGGGCGACCGGCGTCGATGCGGCGCGCAATATGCAACAGATACAATTCGCCGGCGATGGCAGTTTTGAGTTATTGGTTGGGCCGAACGTCGACCCCGCTAAAGGTTTACGCACGGCCGCGCATTCGCAGGAAATCGTCACGCGCCATTATTTCGAGGGCGTGTTATCGGCGCAACTCGATCCAGCCGTGCGGCCGCTATTGATGATCGAGCCGCTCGATGCCGATGCGCCGCCGGCAGCGCCGAGCGATGCGGAAATCGCAGCGCGTTTAAACACCGTCAGCAATTTCCTGATCGCCAACAGCATCGGTCGACCGAAGCCGGATCCGAAAAAAATGCCGGCCTGGTTTTCGATTATTCCGAATCAACTCGGCACGCCGGCGCGCTGGTCGGCAAATGACGGCGGCGGCCTTGGCGCGGTCGATAACGCGTATTCGGCCGGTCGCTTTGTGCTGGCGCCCGAGCAGGCGTTGGTGATC
>DATIED010000293.1:0-10732 GCA_035455965.1 Spongiibacteraceae bacterium | reverse complement strand
AAGTGTGGCATGGAGTCCTCTTGTACGGACCGTGTGTCGCCAGGGATGGCGACACCCGAGCCTATCCCTGGAGGGATGTTGTTGCGTGTCCGGTAAAGAGGACTCCATGTCACACCGCACATGCTTGAATTCATCGTACCTAAATGTTTTTGAAAAGTGAGGCGAGTATGACAGTTTTAAAATCCGGTATGCGGTTAAAAAGCGCCGTATGTACCACTGAGCTGATGGTGATTCGTGCACCGGCTGGCGAGGATGTCGATATTCGCTGCGGTGGCATAGCGATGTTGAGCGGCACCGTGGAGGCGGCAACGGTCGGCGCGCTCGATCCGGTCTGGGCCGGCGGCACCTTGATCGGCAAACGTTATGTCGATGCGCAGGAGCGTTTTGAATTATTATGCACCAAGGCTGGTGTCGGAGCGCTGGCCATCGGCGGCGATGCTCTGCAGGTGAAAATTGCTAAAGCGCTGCCGACCTCGGATTGATATCGATCGCACGAGTTTTATAAAAATATGAATTTAGCAATGTTGTTGGAAATGGCGGCGGAGGCATTCGGCGAGCGTATTGCCATGACTGTGAAAAGTGACGCCGAGCAAAAAAATTATAGCTATGCCGAATTGTGGCGAGCCGCCAGGGCCGCGTCCCGGCAGTTTATCGATAGCCAGTGTAAATACGTCGCGCTGTTGGACACCAATAGCGTGGCGGTGCCGATTGCGATTTTTGGTGCCGCGTTGGCCGGTATTCCCTACGTGCCGTTGAATTACCGGCTGACAAAGAACGAATTGGATGAATTGCTGCAGCGCATCGCGCCGGCCTATTTAATCGCGGCACCGGAATACAGTGCGCCGCTGACGACTCCAGCCGATATTCGGATAGTCGAGCGCGCGCACTTTATTGCCAGCATGTTAGCCGCGCCGGAGACCAGCGCGACAGCAGCTGAAGATGCCGATATCGCCATCCAGTTATTTACCAGCGGCACTACCGGCAAACCGAAGGCGGCGCTGCTGCGCCACGATAATTTGCTGGCGTATATTCTCGGTACCATCGAGTTCGGTTCCGCCGATGAGGATGATGCCATTCTGGTGGCGGTGCCGCCGTATCATATCGCCGGTATTTCCGCGGTATTGAGTGCGACCTACGCCTGCCGCCGCACCGTACAGTTGCCGAATTTCGATGCCGCCGAATGGTTGCGTTTATGCGCCGCCGAGCGCATCAGCAATGCGTTTCTGGTGCCCACTATGCTGATGCGAGTCATCGAGCATTTGGATGCGACGCAAACCACACCGCAGCTGCCCGCTTTGCGCGCAATTGCCTATGGCGGCGGCAAAATGCCACAGACGGTGATCGAGCGCGCGATGGCATTATTTCCCGACATCGCATTCACCAATGCCTACGGTCTCACCGAAACCAGCTCGACGATTTGCCTGCTCGATCCCAACGATCATCGCGCAGCCGCAACCAGTGACGATGCAGCGATTCGCCGGCGTCTGGTGTCGGTCGGCAAGGCGCTGCCAACTATAGAGTTGCAGGTGCGCGGCGATAATGGAGAAATCGTCGGCAGCAATATTGTCGGCGATGTCCATGTGCGCGGCGATCAGGTGTCGGGCTCTTATCTGGGCGTTGGTAGTTTGCTCGATGCCGATGGCTGGTTTCCCACTCGCGACCGCGGCTATCTCGACGATGGCGGTTATTTATTTCTGGATGGTCGCGCCGACGATGTGATCGTGCGCGGCGGTGAAAATATTTCGCCGGGCGAGATCGAAGAAATCCTGTCGATGCACCCGGCGGTAGCTGATGTCGCGGTGGTGGCGATGCCGAGTCAGCAGTGGGGTGAAACTATTGCCGCGGCAGTGGTGCTGAAAAATAATAGGCAGGTTTCGATCGCCCAGGCGCCGGATTTGGTTAAAGAGCTGCAGGCTTTGGTCAAAGACAATCTGCGTTCGTCGCGGGTGCCCGAAGCGATTGTTTTCAAAGATGAATTGCCTTATAACGAAATGGGTAAAGTGTTGCGCAGGTTGATTAAATTGGAATTTCAGTAGTCATTGACCGTCGAGACAGCTTTAGTCCGGCCCTTGTTACCGCTCGTTTGGGCGCGGATATTTTTTTGTTCGTGGATTAGCACGTCGAACGCTACTCTTTTCAGAACTTCTTTGGAAATATAACTCCACTGCTGTCCTCCAGTTGGCTTCTTTCACATTGGCAGGACTCTGTTATCACTGTGAAATAAACGCTTGTGCTTCCGGTGTTCTGAAAAGAGCAATCGGTCGACATGCTGTCACGCATGGTGCCAACGAAGATGAAACTACTGTGTTAGCGATAGAAAGCCAAAAAAAAGGTGTTTTCCTACCGAGGATGAATTTGGCTCGGTCGTGAAGGAGCGGTAAGGGGTGTTATTTTCGGGCAGCGGAGGCAGAGTTGCCAAAACCTATCGCGCGACGGAAAAACGGAACCCGACAAACCCACAGATGACGATTCGTTAAACCTGCTTTAACCAAAGATCTGCCCGGAAAATAATTCCCCTTATCGCTCCCGTGGCACGAATTTTCCATTTCGTGGATTAGCTCGTTCAGCATAATCAAGGTTGGATATCGCCTGCGAGCGTTCTGCCGCTAAAGACGATTTAAAAGTTGATAATTTACAATTTCCATAAGGTTGCTCCCTCGCTTTCGATCGCCTCATCTGTAAATCAATGTCAAGAAAATGGAACGTCGGGTAATGGTCCTTTTTTTTCGAAGGCGGAGAATTAACCGACCCATAGCGCCGCCACAGGATGTAGCGCCGCTACCGCCATGCCTGAAAGCTCGTACGTAAAAATACGGCATAAATAAATTTAACTATGTTAGTGCCAGGGGGAACGATGAATAATAAGCGCCTTATTTGTATTGCAGTCGGTTTATATTGCAGCGGCATAACCGGTGTTGCGCAGGCTGCGCCAGTATTGGAAGAAGTGATCATCACCGCGCAAAAAACCGAGGAGACTCTGCAGAGCGTGCCGATTTCCATTCAGGCACTGGATGCAAAAACGCTGGAAAATAATGCGGTAAATAGCTTTTCCGATATCAAGGCATTGGTGCCGGCGGTGCGTTTTACGCCTTATCCGACCGCGCAGCAGAATTTGTTGATCACCATTCGCGGCATTCCGCCCGGGGCGATCGAATTGACGCAGGATACGCCGACCGCCGTGCATATTAACGGCGTGTATATTGCGCGCGGCAACGGTCTCGATATGTCGGTCGCGGATTTGCAGAATATCGAAATTCTGCGCGGTCCACAGGGCACCCTATACGGCCGTAACGCGACGGCGGGCGCGGTCAATCTGATCACCGTTAAACCGACCGGCGATTTCAATTTCAAACAGCAGATCACCGTCGCGCAGCAGGATCAGCGCATTTCGAAAACCAGCATCAACTTTCCGATCACCGATCAGCTGTACGCGAAAGTTGCTTACATGTACGACATCAAGGAAGGTTACGTCGATAATAACGCACCGGGCGGCAATGATTTCGGCGATCGCGAGGCCAATGCGGCGCGCATCGATTTGCGCTGGGTTCCGACCGCCGATCTGACCATCGATTACAGCTACGATTGGTCGGCGCAGCGTTATTACATGACGCCGGGGCAGTGCATGGAGAAGGGCAATGCCACTGGCAGCAGCGCGGCCATCAGCGCTGCGATGGATCCCAATCAATGCTCCTCGCACTTTCTCGATAAACTGACCATGTATGGTCACACGCCCAAAAATAAAGTTACCGCCGACGGCCACACGCTAACCGCCGAGTGGGATCTGAATAAGATGACGCTGAAATCGATAACCGGTTATCGCTCGATCAACGACAATTACTACGGAATTTTATTGGCGGGTGGCGCGAATTTAATCGCGGGTTCGCAGGATACCGGCGCACTGCCCGGCGGCTATTCGTTCGATGCGCAGTCCAACCACACCAAGCAAAATCAGTTGTCGCAGGAATTTCAAATCTATGGCGATGCCACCGATCATCTGACCTACAACGCCGGCCTCTACTATTTCAAGGAGGATGGTTCGGAGACTAAGGGCCTCGGTGCGGCGCTGGTCGCTTCGCTGCCGGGTACCTCGATCGTCAGCCTTAATGGCCCGCGCGATCTCGATGTCACCAATGAATCGGCTGCGGTATACGGCCAGCTGACCTGGACGCCGCCGATTCTGGACGACAATCTGAAAGTTATTCCCGGCGTGCGTTATACCGAGGATCGCCGCGAAGCGAGTATGTTCGAGCGCGTGCGCGGTACCATCTATAACGGCACGCCGATTCCGAGCTCGGCGGCGGATTATATCGGCGATGGAGTCACTGGTGCGCCGGCCAAATACGACAATAATTTCAGCGAAGTTACTCCGAGTCTGACCGTTCAATATCAAATCAATCCCGATTTAATGACCTATGGAAAATATGTGAAGGGTTATAAATCCGGCGGCACCGCAGTGCGTTCGAGCACCACTTTGGGTTTTGAAAAAGGTTTCGATCCGGAGAAATTAACTTCGCTTGAATTCGGCGCCAAAAGCGCATGGTTCGATCAGCGCGTGCAGGCGAACATCGCCGTATTCCGCAGCAATTTTACCGATCAACAGGTCAGCGTGCGCAATCCCGCGGCGGTGGGGCCGGCTAGTCCGACGGTGCCGTTCGATATCGTCAACGCCGGCGAATCGACCTACGACGGTGTCGAGTTCGATATGCGCGTCGCAGTCACCGATGAGCTGCGGTTGAGTGCGAATTATGCGTACCTGCATTTCGCCTATGACAAAGTAGAGGATCCGGTTACCGGTACCGACGTCACCCAGTTTTATCACAATGTGGTGCCGAACAATTCGTATTCGATCGCAGCCGATTATTCATTCCCCGATTTGGGCTTCGCCAATCTGGATGCGAATTTGACCTATAGCTATGTCGATGCAGCTTCGGGACCTTTTCAAGATCCCTACAGCGTGACCGGCAATAGCGCAACGCAAACTGCGCCGACCGATCGCCGTCAGTTCGTAACGCCGAGTTATGGTTTATGGAATGCGCGGCTGGCGCTCAGCGATATCAAGGTCGGTCCGAGCGGGAAGGGCAGCTTGAGTGTTGCGTTGTGGTGTAAAAACCTTACGGATGAAGAGTATCAGAGCTACAACTATTTGACGGTGCCGGCAGCGGCGCAATACCAGGCGTTCTGGGGCGAGCCGCGCACGCTGGGTCTCGATGTTATCTATCAATATGAGTAGGGAGCACTACTCGTACGCGTAAACGAAATGGCTCCACTCCTCTTACGTGTTCCGCACGTATCGCTTACGGCCCGCTCTGCGGGCCGCTTTTTTTGCACGCGTTTTTCTACGCTTCTGCTTATCGATCGAAGCTGTGTTCTAACACCGAGCGCAATCCAGCCAGCGTGATTGGCTTGGTTAAATGCCCGTTCATGCCGGCGCGCCGGCTTTTTTCTTCCGACTCTTCGAGCGCATGCGCGGTCAGCGCGACGATGCGTTGCGGCGTGCGCCGCTGCTCGCGCTCGAACGCGCGAATCGCCTGTGTGGCCTGATAGCCGTCCATATCCGGCATTTCGCAATCCATCAATATCAGATCGAAACTCTGCGTAGTCGCCGCGCGCACGGCCGCCGCGCCGTTTTCGACGACGGTCGGCACGACGCCGAGGTTTGCCATCTGTGCCAGCAATACCTGGCGATTCACGATATTGTCCTCGGCGACTAACACGCGCAGTTGTACCAGACGGGATACATCATCCGGATGAGGAATTTGCTCCACGTAACCGACGCGGGTGCCCGCTTCGCGTCGATCGACGCCCAGCGTTTCGGCGATGAGTTTCGCCAATTGTTCGCGCGAGGTGGGTTTGAAGGCCGCGCGCCGAATGCCGGCGCTGCGCAGTGCTTCGACGGATGGCAAGGTGCTCGATGCGGTCACCAGTAAAATCGGTAAATGGGCGTGGCCGTTTTGTTGTAATTCTTGCGCGAGGCTAAGCCCGTCGCCATCGGGCATATCCAGATCCAGGATCACCAGATCGAAAACGGGCGTTGTGCTGTCGGCGCCGGCAGCCTGTAAACGTGCGCGCGCCTCGGCGACTGTAGCGACACTGTCGGCCTGCATGCCGAGGCTCTGGCTTTGCTCGATTAAAATGCGTTGATAGGCGATGTGATCGTCCATGATCAATAATCGGCGGCCGCGCAAATCGATATTCCGTTCGAGCGGCGCGTTTGCCAATTGCAACCAGACGCGGAAACGAAAGGTCGAGCCGGTGCCCGGCGCGCTCTGCACTTCGATCTCGCCGTCCATCAATTCGACCAGGCGCTTGCAGATGGCCAGACCCAAACCGGTGCCGCCGAATTTGCGCGTGGTGGATGCATCGGCCTGCGCGAACGATTGAAATAGCCGGGCTTGCGCGCTGGCGCTGATGCCGGGGCCGGTATCCTGCACGCAGCAGCACAGCTCGATGCGCCCGGCAGCGGTGCGGCCCTGTTCGATGCGCACGATCACTTCGCCGCGCTCGGTAAATTTGAAAGCATTGCTGAGCAGATTGGTAATGATTTGCTGCAGACGCACGGTGTCGCCGATCAGCCAGATCGGCGTGTCGGGCGCGATCGACGCCGATAACACCACTTTGTTGGCGACCGAGCTCATGCGATAGGGCGCGACGGTGGTTTCCAGCAGCTCGCTCAAATTAAACGGCGCCCGTTCGATATCCATCTTGCCGGCCGCGACTTTCGAGTAATCGAGAATGTCGCTTAAAACGCGCAGCAATGTTTTACCGGAGTTGTAGATGGTGTTTGTATAGTAGCGCTGCGCGGTATTCAAGTCGGTGCCGTTCAACAGCTCCGCCATGCCCAGTACGCCGTTCATCGGCGTGCGTATCTCGTGACTCATCACCGCTAAAAATTCGCTTTTGGCGTTCGACTCGGCTTCCGCGTGCGCGGCTTTTGCTTCGGCCAGGGCGCGCTCGTTGCGCGTGCGCCGCAACTTTTCGGTGAGCATCAACGCGAACACGATGCCCTGGAAGCAATAGCCCAGCTCCAAACCATGAATCGTCAAAAAGTTACTCGGCCCGATACCCTGCAAGCCGAGCGTGAAAACGATCGCCCACGCTAAAAAGCCGGCCACGCCGAACGAGTAATAGCCCGCCGCGGCGCGACGTTGCCAGGCAAAATAAATTGCCAGGCCGAGCAGGTAAAAAAGAATTACCGAGGTGATCAAGGTATCGAACTCGGACAGCGCTTCGTTGAGCCACGGCGATACCAGGAACGTGCCGAGCTGGGTCGCCGCAAATGCGAGCAGGCTGCGGTTGATCCAGGGATCGTTGCGCCAGGTTTGAAACACGTGGCGAGTGAACTGCAGCAGCGAAAAAATCGCGACATTGGCCGCCATTTGGCCGATCGCCGCATGGCCTGCGACCGCGTGGATAAACAGCGGTCCCAGTTCGCCATTGATAAACGCCAGCACCAATAAATTACCGAGCATAAAGCCCAGGTAATAGGTGGTGGTGGCCGACCAGTCTCTGGCCGCGATCGAGAACAACAACATGTAGAGAGTAACGCCGAGCACGATACCGATAAATAAATTGGCGCGATTGGCGCTGAGATTGGCGATTTCGATCAGGCCGCGTGGGCTGACCAGATAGGGTGCGAACAGCGTATTGGACGCGGGTACGACTCTGAGGTAAACCGTCAGCGTCGCATGCGGATCGACCGACAAGGGAAACGCATAATAGCGGTACGCCAGCGGCCGACTATTCCACGGCACTTTTAAACCGCCCTGTTGATGTATCCACTGCGCCGGCGTCTCATCGGCGGCTTCCTGGCGGTAGTACACATCGAGGTTGTAAAACAGCAGATTATCTAGCACCAGCATTGCATCCTGCGCGCCGCTGCGACGATTTTCGATCTGGAAACGAAACCAGGTATTGCGCTCGCCAAATTGCACCGAGGCTTTGTCGAAGGGCGTGAATTGTGTGGCTGTTCGGCCCTCGACGATCGCCAGTGGATCGCGCTCGCCGGGTGGTTCCAGCCAGCTATCGAGGTGGCCGGCCAGGGGCAGCGGTCGATCGTCGAGCAATTGCAGCGGGTTGCAAATGCCCGATTGCGCGCCACCGCACAACCACAACCCGAGAACAATCGCCGCTGGCCGATACGAAGCGAAAGCGCGCCGCGAGCGTTGCATCGGCGAGCAAAAGCGTACGATGCAATTCAACAGCCGGTGGGCCGCTTCGATTGGCGCCATAACTTCTCCCTGTCTCTCATAAATGCGTCATCCAAAACCGACGTGCGTTTCAAACCCAAAGCGCGATTCAAACCATGGTCCTGGTCCAACCATACGCCTGCTTCAAAACAAAGTCGTGGTCCAAATCAGTCGTGGTCTAAAACACAGTCTCGATCCAACGCATAGCCGCTGCGGTTGTCTGGGGGGCAGTAGCGTGTTGCCGCACGGCTTTTATAATATTGCTGACTTCAGTTTAGTTCAAAGCGATAACCGACGCCGTAAACGGAGTGGACGAATTCATGCTCCGACCATATCTCCGCTAATTTTTTTCGCAATTTTTTGATATGGCTATCGATGGTTCTATCGCTGACGACGCGATGATCGTTATACATATGCTCCATCAATTGCTCGCGCGGAAAAATTCTGCCCGGCTCGCTGGCCAGGCGTTTCAGCAGCTGAAATTCGACTGCCGTCAGCACCGCGATTTTATTATCCAGGCGTACTTCGAGGCGATTTTCGTCCAGCACCAGGCCGCTTAGCGTGGCCGCCGTCGCGACCGGGTTGCTGCGGCGCAATACGGCTTTGACGCGCGATATCACCTCGCGCGGACTAAACGGTTTGCAGATGTAATCGTCGGCACCCAGCTCCAGGCCGAGCAGGCGGTCGATTTCCTCGACGCGCGCGGTGATCATTAAAATCGGCGTATTGGAAAATGCGCGAATTTCGCGGCACAACGTAATGCCGTCCTTGCCGGGCAGCATGAGATCGAGCAATACCGCGGCCGGTTGCAGGCGCACGAATGCTTCGAGCACGCCGTTGCCATCGGCAATGCAGTGCGGCGTATAGCCCGACTGCGATAAATAATCGGCCAGCAGGCTGGCCAGCTTTGGCTCGTCTTCGACGATCAATATCGCCGGGCTTGCCGCCAATGTGCCGACCGTCGACTGATTCGGTGTGGGTGTTGAATTGCCGGATTGCATGAGCGCCTCGAGTTTATCGATAGGGCAGCTGTACGCGGATGCGCAAACCGCCCAAGTCCGAAAGCTCCGCGGCGATGCTGCCGTGGTGTGCGGCGACGATGCGCTGGCAGATGGCCAGGCCCAGACCCGAGCCGCCGGTGCTGCGGTTGCGAGAGTCTTCGACGCGAAATAAGTGATCGAATAATTTAGGCAGCGCGCTGCTCGGAACGGCCGGTGCGCTGTCCTCGACAATGAGCGACACGCCGTCGCTCGAGCTTTGCAAGGCAACGCGCACGCTGCCGCCGGCGCCGGTGTATTTACGGCTGTTATCGAGCAGATTGTCGAGCAGTTGCAGCAGGCGGTCTTCATCGCCGTAAAGAAAAGTTTCCGCGCTCGGTATTTGCGTTTGCAGGTTTAAGCCGGCAGCGGCAAAACGCGCGATATGGGCCTCGCACTGTTCGCGCCACAACTCAGCGATATCGCAGTCGACTTTGCGGTATTGCAGACCGCCGATGTCAGCGGTGGTGAGTGCGTGCAGATCGTCCACCAGTCGGCTCAAGTGTTGTATTTCCTGATTCAGCGATTGCAAGTTATCGGGATTGAGCGCCCGCACGCCGTCCAGCATCGCTTCGAGCTCGCCGCGCAGAATTGCCAGCGGCGTGCGCAGCTCGTGCGAAATATCGGCCAGCCAACGCTTGCGGCTGCTTTCATTGGCAGTCAGTGCGAGTGCCAGTTCGTTGAAGTCGCGCGCCAGCTCGCCCAATTCGTCGCGCCGCGTCACCGGCAGCGTCACGGCATAGTTGCCTTGCGTAAGTTGATGGGTGCCGTGCGTCAATTGGCGAATAGGCTTCACCAGATGGCGTGCCAGCGGCAGTCCGATCAACGCCGCCACCGCGACCAATACCGCGCCGATAAACCACAGCGTCGAGCGTTGCCGGCGTAGAAATTGTTCTTCGAAGCCGGTGCGAATCTCGCGCATTTGCGGTACCACCAGCCAGCCGATAACGCGCTCGTCGAGCTCGATCGGCACCAGCGAATTTGGCTCCTCGGGTGGTGCGCCGGCGATCAGGCGGCGCTCGGCGTCGAGTACCGCTAGCACCGGCGGTGGTGGCGGCATCATGCGCGGCGAGCGTGGCGGGCGTCGCGGCGCATTGTCCATCGCGTTGTAGATCAACTGGTGCAATAACACCGGTTGCTGATGCAGAGCGCTCCAACTGCCTTGCTCGCGATAAAATTCGGCGAGTTCGCTCGCCACCGACTGCGCACGCTGATCCTGCCGCTTGTTGACATAGTCGAGCATGCCGCGCGATACGCTCCACTGCACCAGTAACAATACGGTGGCGACCAGCACGAGGCTCGAGCCGAGAATGGCGAGAAAGATTTTGTATTGAATGCGCACGCGACGAAACTATCGATAAAAGATGAGGCCTAGCCTATCGCCAATCTCGCGGCACCGCCACTTGTGACGGCGGCGGTTGGATATATTCATGGTTTTTGCACAATCCCGCGCAGCGTTGTTGTGGCCTGGTTACGGGTGGTCGATGGGCTTTTAGTCGTGCAGTTTAA
>DATIED010000292.1:0-3817 GCA_035455965.1 Spongiibacteraceae bacterium | reverse complement strand
ACACATACAATTTCCACAGCGCATCGCCGTGATCGATCGGCGTGGTGCGCGCATGTTGCTGTGCAAGTTGTATGGTTGAATCGGAACCTTCGGCAGCGCCGAGAATGACTTCTTTCGCCTCGGGGATTTCGATATGTTGTTTTACTACCAGCCCCATCACCTCGGTGTAGAAGCGAATCGAATTTTCCAGACTGGTTACGTTGATGCAGAACTGACCTAAACGCGATGCCATTGTTAACTCCTCGTTGCGTGCGCATAGTTGCGCATGTGTTAGTAATTTAGTTTGTTGCCCGCGTTGCTAGTCCGCGACCCCTCTGTCGCTGCGCGACATCTCCCCTATAAATAGGGGCGACAAGTCAGTGCGTAACTCGCCTCCCCTGCATTAGTAAGGGCGACAAGTTACTTAGCGCTTTGCCTTGGCGACCTGTTTGCCAGCCTGGCGGCCGAAGAAACTGGCATCGGCGATCGAGGTGCCCGAGCTGTAGCCGGCGCCCCAGCGCGGAATACCGCAGGCGGTGCGGCCGGCTGCGTACAGACCGGGGATCGGCTGGCGATCTTCGGTCAATACTTCGCCGGTGGGCAGCGTATCCAGACCGCCGAGCGTGAAGCTGGCGTAGAAACAGTGATCGATGCGGCAATCGAGCGCCACGAACGGGCCTTCGGTCAACGGCTTCAACCATTTTTTGCCTTTGCGGAACAGCGGATCTTCACCTTTCGCCGCGTATTCGTTGTAGGTGTTGACGGTGCTGACCAGCGAGTTATGCGGCAAGCCAAGTTCGGCCTCAACTTCTTCCCATGTTTCGCCGACCGCGGCGATATCGATGCGCGACAGATCGGCCATTTCACCGCGCGCGTAGGTCTCGTTATCCTGTAACAGGAAAATGCGATCGCCGGCCTGTTGCAAAATGTGTTGCGACACGCGGCCGTGATAGCAATCCTCGTTGATAAAACGCTGGCCGCGCGCGTTGATGAAAATACCTTTCACCAACGATCCGGGCGGATACCACGGCGTCGTCACGAAGCCTTCCTGCATATTGATCGCCGCGCCGCCGACACTTTGTCCCATCAAAATACCGGAGCCGTCGTCGACGGTGCCGATCGGCGTGTTCGAGCGCAAAAATAACGGCGCATGGCGCTTCACCATTTCGCGATTCATCACGAAGCCGCCGGCGCACAACACCACGCCGTTGCGTGCGCGTGCGTAGCGCACTTCACCGTCGACTTTTATAACGAGGCCATGCACGCGATTATCGGCGTCGGCGATCAACGCCAGCGCGCGCGTGCCGTAGCGCACGTCGACACCGAGTGCGACCACGCGCTCGGTGAGTTTGTCCATGAAGTAACGACCGCCGCCCAGACCCATCCACTGCGGGGTATGGCCGCGCGGGCAGGGTTTGGCCTGCTCGGAAAACGGCCAGGCTTCTTCGCTGCCGGACCAGATCAGGCAATCGTCGGTGACCGGCTCGACTATTTTGTCCGGGATAAATGAATTTTTATAAACGATGCCCTGCGCCTGCAGCCACTCGAAATGCGCGAGGCTGTTTTCGGCATACAGGCGCACTTTATCGGCATCGGCATTGGGGCCGCCGATCGCCAATAAATATTTGTACAGATCCTCGGTTTCATCGGTGAAACCGGCGGTGCGTTGCTGCAGCGTGCCGCCATTCCCGCCGACATAAATCTCGCCGCCCGACAGCGCGCTGGTGCCGCCGCTGCCGGCCGCCGTTTCGATCAGCGTGACTTTGGCGCCGGCGGTCGCGGCCTCGATCGCCACGCAGGCACCGGCAGCGCCGAAGCCCAGCACCAATACATCGGTCTCAATATCCCAGCTCGGCACTTCGTCCAAACGACAGGCGCGGGTAGGGGAGTAATTTTTGCTCATGGGGCGGGCTCTCCGAATACGGTATTCCCCCGATGCTCTCGACGAGTTCAAGGGGTGAGGGTCTCTGTTGACGTTCTATCTAAAGGTGGCGACTGTGCTTGGCAGCCGCTCTAATGCTGGGAGCCAATAGTATTCAATCTGGGGTCAAAGGGCAAAATGGTTGCTGATTGTTAATGTTTGGGGGGAGTGAAGGGATGGAAATGCAGTTAGATCTGAAGGGCGGAAGGCGGCTCGAACAGACGATCGTCTTTATACAAATGATGATTTATGTAGCCAAATCTAGTATGGATCGAGTTGCATGTGTTCGCAGTTCGGACATAGCAGACCTTCGCGAGCTGCTCGGTTTTGATCCCGAAAGCGGCCATTGACGCAAAGCCGCCGCCATCAACCTGCTCAGTTCTACTGCTGATCTAAGTTAGTGTTCGCGCCTTATGTCGTTTCGCATTTGCTGCACGAGCTTCGGTCTTTTTTGTGGGTCTGTATATTGCTCCATCAATTTTCTCCTGCGCTGGTTAAGGGATTGAGCGAAGAGGAAAATACGGAATTCAAGCCGAATAGGGAGGCGTAAAAAAGCGGACCGCTCGGTCCGTATTATTGCAGTTGTACATTTAATAATCTGGATAGTAGGCTTTTGATTATTCGGGTAAAGTGATAAGAATAAAATCAACTTGGAAAAAGTAATATACGGACCGCAGGGGCTGTTCTATTACACTGTTAGATGCTGACCATGCTAAAGAATTTCATTATTTATCTTGTGTGTGCTGCGCTAGTGACTGCATGCACCAGCTCAACTCGCCTGCAGTTTACCGATCCAAACCTGAAGGGTAGCTCTGGTGGAAAAACCTTACACTACCGAGTTAAACCAGATTGCAAACCTATTCGAGATGGAAAAGTAGTTTCTGAGGACGCAGAATCCGTAACCTTCTCATCGGGTGAAAATATTAAGCGAGAAGACCTCTGCCTTATCTATAAAGATGAATTAATTTTAAATCCTTTTTATTATGCGTTTATGGCTTTAATGTCCCCACTTATTTTAGTTGGGGCTGCTGCAACAATAAGAAATTGCGACGGTAAACTTAGCTGTAGTGAATGAACCAGTTTTGCATCTAAAAAGTAATATACGGACCGCAGGGTCCGCTCTACTACACTGTTAGGTTCTTTGTTTAGATTATGCGGATACTCTCGAAAATATAGGGCGGATTATTAATCCGTTTTTCATGCGATTCGGTGAAGCCGAATGGCGGGTCGAATGACCCACCCTACAGTTTTTCTTGTTCTAGATTGGCTGTTGCCTCCAATCGCGGCAGCCGAATATCCGAAAGTGCTACTTTCGGATATTCGGGAAGTCGCAAACTAATTAGTTTGCGACCTGCTGGAGTGGGGGGCGCTCCCGGCGAGGGTGCTCTTTCTTTCGGTTACCTTTCTTTGGCGCAAGCAAAGAAAGGTGACTCGCCAGCAGGCGAAAACTGCGCCCATCGCCGTCGCGATAAATAATAAGTTGAAAATTTTATCGCCGCGATAAACAGCAACGCGTCGGACTGAAGTCCGACCTGGCGCAATGCGGCTTCGCCTTATTGCGCCCTACGCAATTACAAATTAAGCCAATCGCTTCGGCAACACATCCTTCAATTTATTATGCATCGCGCGCAACGCTTGTTCGGTGCTGTCCCAGCCGATGCAGCCGTCGGTGACCGAGACGCCGTATTGCAGTTTGCTCAGGTCTTCGGGGATCGATTGGTTGCCGGGGAATAGATTGCTTTCCACCATCAGGCCGACGATCGATTTGTTGCCTTCGAGTACTTGATTGGTGACGTTCTCCATTACCAGCGGTTGCAGTTCCGGCGCTTTGTTGGAGTTCGCGTGGCTGCAATCGACCATGATGTTCGGCGCGATTTTCGCCTTCGCCAATTCCTGTTCGCACAGCGCGATATGTAC
>DATIED010000291.1:0-3650 GCA_035455965.1 Spongiibacteraceae bacterium | reverse complement strand
ATCGACAATCGATGGCGAATGTATATTGGTCCAGTCGGCGACCACCGAGCGGTATGAAAATTTCCAGATGCCATCGCGCTTGGCATATTTATCGAAGTAGCGACCGCCGATCAATAAATCGAATGCGCTGCCATCGTCATTGCGCACCTTATGGAAGGCGATGATATAAATCTCGCCCTCGGCGTAGTCGCCGTTCAATTTGAAATTAACGGTGGTTACATTGTGATGCAGGATTTCCATCGGCGCCTGGATCTGCGGTAGCTTGTCGATAAAGTCCAGCGCCGAGCCCTGCGAAAAAATACCGTGATCGTCGATCGCATCCTCGTGATATAGCGCGCGCATTTTTTCGTGATCGTGCCGATCGGCGGCATTGCAATAGGCGTTGACCAATTCCAGCAGCGCCTGCTTGTCGAGCAGCTCTTGTATTTGTTGATCGCGGTTTAAAACATTCATGAAAAATCTCGCGGTGAAGCCTCAGGGATTAACGTCCGGGAATTAACGCCCCGGAATTAACGAAAGTTCAATTCGATGCCGGTACCGGCAGGGTCGTGCAAAAATATCTGCGTCAGATTTACCGCTGGGTAGCGGTTGATCGAGTATTCGATAGAGTGCGCTTGCAGGCGCCGCTCCATGGCCGTCACGTCGTCGCAGGCGAACGCGATGTGGTCCAGATAGGTGGCGCGCGGCGGCGCCTGGCGATCGCTGCTTTCGTTGAGGTGCACGACGGCATCGCTGCCGCTGTATAGCCAATAGCCGCGCGTCGGCACCGCGGGTCTGGGGCCGTCGGCCAAACCCAACACCTCTATATAGAAGGTTCGCACTGTTTCCAATAGTTCGATGGAACCGGAAATATTAAAATGTTCCAAGCGCATATCGTCGCCTCTTTGCGGTGTACGAGCTGTGTGTGCATGAAGTTGTCGACCAATATGGCCGGGTTCCGCGGTATCTGCAATTCACGACGGAGTCGCCGGCATTGGGTACAATGCCCGGCTTCCACGGGCGTCAATATTGTCGATCAAATACTTAAACCGAGGTTTTAATGAAGGATGCCGCCGCTCGGCAGTTATTGCAATACGTGACTGCGACGCAGGGGCCGGCGCTGTGGTGTGCCGACGAGCAGATCGATGCTGGCCTGTTGGCGGCAGCATCGCAACGCGCGGGTTTACTGGTGCAAACCAATCGCTGCGATATCGCCGCGGCGGCGACGGTGCATGGAATTGCGGCGACCCTCAGCGACTTCGATACCGGGCCACATACGGATTTACAACACGTGGTATTTCGAATCGCTAAAGAAAAAGCCCTGGTGCACTACATTATCAATCGCGCGCTCGAATGGCTGCCGGTCGGCGGTAAGCTGTTTCTTAGTGGTTACAAAAATGAAGGTATCAAAACCTATTTGGAAAAGGCAGCAGTGCGCGCCGGTGGCGAATGCATCATCGAGCGCGACAGCGGTGCGTTCAGCGGCGTTATCGAGCGGCGCGCGCAGCTTGGCGCGCCACTACCCGATCAGGACTATGCCACGCTGCGCCAGGTACAACTCGACACGGATTTAACGCTATGGTCGAAGCCGGGTATTTTCGGTTGGCAAAAGCGCGACGCGGGTTCAAGTTTTTTAATCGATCAGCTCGATAAAGTTTGGCCGACCGCACCGCGACGCGTACTGGATTTAGGTTGCGGGTACGGTTATCTGACGGTGCTGGCAGCGCGGCGCTGGCCGTTGGCGGAGTTCACCGCCACCGATAACAATATCGCGGCGGTGACGGCATGTGCAGAAAATATTCGGCAGCAAACCATTAACGGCAATGCGCTGGTCGCGGATTGCGCGGCAACGCTCGACGAGCCATTCGACGCTATTTTATGCAACCCGCCGTTCCATCAAGGTTTCGATGTCGAGGACGAACTGACCATGCGTTTTCTGCAGGCCGCCAGACGCTTGCTGGGTCGGGGCGGATGCGCGCTGTTTGTCGTCAATCAATTCATTCCGCTGGAACAGAAAGCTGCCGGCTTATTCAAGAAGGTCGATATCGTCGCGCGCAACCGCAGCTTTAAGTTGATAGCGGTGGAGCGTTAAATCGTGAATGCGGAAACCGCATTGCCATGGCACAACGAATATTTGATCGAGCATTTTCAGCGCATCACGGTTTTGTTGCGGCGCTATCAGGCGTTATGGCGACCGCAGGCTTTTCAGTATCCACGCCTGCCGTGGGAGTCGCAGTTTCCCGAGCTGGCGCAAATGCTGCGAAGTTTGGATGTTGAGCGCGCCGAACAACTGGCTGAGTGCGATCTGGAATTGATGCACCAGCTCGAAGCTTTCGTGCCCGATGCTGCGGCGCTGTATACCGGCTGTCAGTTGCCGGCGTTGGCAGCGACGCATACCTTGCCAGATTTATTCGAGGCGCGCGCAGTTCCGGGTCGGAAATGGCGGCAAATCAAGGCGTTTTCCACCTGCGTCCCCTGTGCCGCGGCGCCGTTGGTCGAATGGTGTTCTGGCAAAGCACATCTTGGCCGCTTGCTGGCGCGCACTCAGCAGCGCAGCGTCGCCGGGCTGGAGTGGAACGCGGCATTAGTCGAGTCGGGCACGGCGTTGGCGCAGCGCGAAAAACTGCCGATACACTTATATTGTGCCGATGTATTGCAGGCGAGCAGCAAAAAATTCATTCAGCGCGAATGCGATGTCATTGCGCTGCATGCGTGCGGCGAGCTGCATATGCAGCTGTTGCGCGTTTGCGGCGAGCAGCAGCCACAGACAATCACATTGGCGCCCTGTTGTTACCATCTTGTCGCGAGTGCCACCTGCGAACCGTTATCGGCTGTTGCGCTGCAGACCGAGTTGCCATTGAGTCTGGCGGATTTACATACCGCGGTGCGGGACAGTGTTACATCGCCGCAACGCATTCAGCGCCAGCGCAAAACATTACAGGCATGGCGCCTGGGTTTTGATTTGTGGCAGCGCGAAGTGCGCGGCATCGATACCTATCTGGCGACGCCGTCGCAACCACTCAGTGTACTGAGCGAAGGCTTTGCGAAATTTTTCCGCGATCTGGCGTTATCGCAGGGCATGGAGGCTCCGATCGATACGCGCTACGAATATTATGAGCAAGCCGGTTGGCGGCGCCTGCGCGAAGTCGTGGCATTGGACTTGCCGCGCATATTATTTCGCCGCGCGCTGGAGTTATGGTTGATATTGGATCGCGCGCTGTATTTACGCGAGCATGGTTACCAAGTCGAAGTGGGCATCTTCTGCGAGCGGCAATTGACGCCGCGCAATATAGCGATCCGCGCGCATCGGCGCGCGGATTCATAAGTATCAGAGGCTGATATACAGCGCCGAGCTGGTGCCGATCGTCAAGCGACCACCACTGACACCGGCTGTGCTGTCGTAGTGCAAGTTATTTTTTCCTATGCCGCCTAGAATCAATGGCGAGCGCCAGATCCAGGCGCCACTATTTACATCGATTATTTGGGCGCGATAGGTTGAGGAATTATTGGTTTCCGACGTTGCAACCAATAGCTGCCCAGCTTGCACCGATTCGGGCGCAATCGCCGTAATGGTGCCGTTGACGGTGGCGCGGCTGCGCTCGCTTAAGTCGCTATTCAGTACGATCAGAGTCGTTTCCGGTTGTTGTGTGAGGTAATTGTTAGAGGAGGCG
>DATIED010000290.1:0-7668 GCA_035455965.1 Spongiibacteraceae bacterium | reverse complement strand
CTCCACCATTCAGGATGAAATTCAACAGCAGGCGGAAACGCAATTGCACGGCCTGTGCAAGAATCTCGGCGTCGCCGGCGACCGCCTGCATATCGTACTGGGACGACCCGAGGCGGAAATTCACTCGCTTGCCGATGCCTTATCCGCCGATTTGATTATTGTCGGCAGCCATGGTCGTCACGGCCTGGCACTACTGCTGGGCTCGACCGCCAACGGCGTATTGCACGGTGCGAAATGCGATGTGTTGGCCATGCGGGTCGGCAAGAAATAAATTCAACCTTCCGATAACTCTACCCAGCGCGCATAGGCCTGATCCAACTCCAGCTGCGCGCTGGCGATCTGCTGCAGGAACGCAGTCACCTGCGCCGCTTCGCGCTGATAAAAATCGCTGCCGGCGGCCTCTGCGTTCAACGCCGCGACCCGCGCCTCCAACGTTTCGATTGTTTTCGGCAACTCGTCCAGCTCGCGTTGCAGTTTGTAACTGAGTTTTACTTTTTTATCGACTGGCTGCGCTGCGGCCGCCGCCGGTGAAGTCTTCGGGGCCGAAGCTTTTAGCTCGATTGATACCGTTTTCGGTTTGGCGCGCTGGCGCAGCCAATCGGTGTAGCCGCCGACGTATTCTTCGACTTTGCCCTCACCCTCGAACACCACACTGCTGGTGACGACGTTATCGAGAAACTCGCGATCGTGGCTCACCAATAAAATGGTGCCATCGAACTCCAATAATAATTGTTCGAGCAACTGCAAACTTTCTACATCGAGATCGTTGGTCGGTTCATCCAATACCAGCAGATTGACCGGCAAACTAAATAGCCGTGCAAGCTGCAAACGCGCGCGCTCGCCGCCGGATAAATATTTGGCGGAGCGGCGCGATTGATCCGGCCGAAACAGAAAATCTTCGAGATAACTGATGATGTGGCGACGCTGGCCATTGATGTCGATGAAGTCGCGGCCCTGGCCGACGATATCCACCAGGGTGGCGTCTTCGTCGAAACGATTGCGCAATTGATCGAAATACGCCACCTGCAAGCGCTCGCCGCGCCGCACTTCGCCACCAGTCGGTTCCAGCTCGCCCAGAATCAACCGCAACAAAGTCGATTTGCCGGCGCCGTTGGGGCCGATCAAACCGACGCGATCGCCGCGCATCACCGTCAGATCGAGTCCGCCGATCAACTGCTTGTCATCGATCGAATAGGTCACGCGATTCAATTCGGCGACGAGTTTGCCGGAGCGCTCCGCGCCCTCCAAACCGAATTTCGCATCGCCGATAACATTGCGGCGCTGCGCGCGCTCCTCGCGCAGTTTTTTCAAGGCGCGCACGCGGCCTTCGTTGCGCGTGCGGCGCGCTTTCACACCCTGGCGAATCCAGCGCTCCTCCTCGGCCAGGTTTTTATCGAACAATGCCTGTTCGCGCGTCTCGATCTCCAGACGCTGATCGCGCTGCTCGATAAAACTATCGTAAATATTTAAATGCGAGTTATCGGTGTAGCTAATTAATTTACCGCGATCCAACTCGACCACGCGCGTCGCCAGACGTCGCGCCAACGCGCGATCGTGGGTGATATATAAAACGGCGCCGTTGAAATCCAACAATTGGCCTTCGAGCCAATCGATGGTGGCGATATCGAGGTGGTTGGTCGGCTCGTCGAGCAGCAGTAACTCGGGATCGAGCACCAACGCGCGCGCCAGTGCCACTCTGCGCAGCCAGCCGCCCGACAAAGTCGCCAACGGTTGATCGGCCGGTAGGTTTAAACGGCTGAGTACAGTGTCGATACGCTGTGAAAAACTCCACGCATCGGCAGTATCGAGTTGCTGTTGCAGCGTTTCCAATTTACGCAGCTCGGCATCGCTGTGTAGGTTCTGCGCCAACTCGTGATAGGCGGCCAATAATTCCGCGACGCCCGCTAAACCCGAAGCCACCTCGGCATAAACAGTGCGCTCTTCGCTCGTGCGCGGCTCTTGCTCTAGGCGCGCGTGGCGCAGACCGGGGCGCAGCCAGCACTCGCCGCCATCGGGCTTGATGCCGCCTTCCAGCAAGCGTAAAAAAGTCGACTTGCCGACACCGTTGCGCCCCACCAGGCAGACACGCTCGCCCTTATCGATTTGAAAATCGACACCGGCCAACAGAATTTGCTCGCCGTAATGCAGCGCTACCTGGTTGAGACGTAACAACGACATCTTGCAATACTCTTAATTAACAGCGGATTTCGCTTACAGCGGGTCAGGCAACGCCATGCGGTGGGGCAAGCCATTGAATAACGATCAGGCTACCAACCCGGACACTTGCGCCACACCGGTTTGCCGGCGAAAAGCGCTTGGGCGGCCGGACTCGATTGGGTACACTCGCGAAGGGCGCGCATTCTACCGCAAAAATCGCCTCCACCCGCTCAAAAATGCCGTGGTATCCATGATTCGATTTGTTTTTCGCCAACTATTAATAGCCGGGCTGTTCCTTGTTACCCACACTACAGCCGGTGCCGCCGATGCCAACGACTCAGCGCGGCTGGCGTCGCAGCGCGCGCTGTACCAACAGACGCGCGCGCAATTGCAAAATGGCCAGGCGGATGCCGCCGCAGGTATGGCGGCCCTCAGAGATTATCCGCTGTACCCGTATTTGGAGTTGGCGCAACTCACCAACAATCTGGATCAGGGTAGCGTGGATAACTCTGCCATCGACGATTTTCTGCGCCGCAATGCGGGCTCGTTGGTCGCCGAGCAACTGCGTAATACCTGGCTGGCAATATTGGCGCAGGGCGGCCGCTGGACTGAGTATCGCAACTATTACAGCTACTACGGGTACAGCGCTGACAACGGCGGCAAGACAGCGCCCAGTAAATTGCAACAATGCTGGAATCTGGAGGCGTTGTATCAGACGCAGCAAATCGACGCTGCGCTGCAGCAAACCGCCGAGCTATGGCTGAATACCGATCTGCCCGATGCCTGCGATGCACCGTTAAAACGCTGGCTCGACAGTAATCAACGCAACGAAGCGCTGGTGTGGCAGCGGCTAATACTGGCGCTCGAACGCAAACAGGAGCAATTGGCGCGCTCGCTGACGGTGAATATTCGCGAGCCGTATAAATTATCCGCCGAATACGCGCTGCTACTGTATCGCGATCCGGCTGCGCTCGGTAATTTACTGCCGCAATTGACACCGTTGCCGGAGGCCGGTTCGGTGCTGACGCTGGCATTAAAGAGTTTGGCGAAGCGCGATGTCGACGGCGCCACTGCGCTCTGGCGACAGCTGCGCGAAAACGGGCAATTAACGCCGGAAAACAGCAATGCGGTACGCGCCGAAATCGGTCGTCAACAGATCGCGCAACGCGGCGTCGATGCGCTGCCGTGGCTATTGCAAAACGATGCCAACGGCGAAGACAGCTATCTGCTGGAGTGGCGGGTGCGACTCGCACTGCGCGGTGGCGACTGGCCCTCGATAGCGCGCTGGATCGAGCAATTGCCGGCGGCGCTGGCGCAGACGCCGCGCTGGTCTTATTGGCATGCGCGCGCACTGGCGGCGCAGACCGATCAGCCCCAGGAACAGCAACGCGCCGCACCGCTGTTTCGCGAATTGGCGAAAGACCGCAGTTTTTATGGCTTTCTCGCCGCCGATCAATTAAAAATCGCTTACCAGTTGAACGATCAACCGCTACCGGCACGAGCGACACTGCCAACCACCGAATTGCCGTCGACGCTGCTGCGCGCCCGCGAGTTTTATGCGCTGGGCGAAACCGCCAGCGCCCGTCGCGAGTGGTTGTTCGCAGTGCGCGGCATGAATGCCGACGAGCAGCAAACCGCCGCGCTGTGGGCCGAGCAATGGAGCTGGCACGACCGTGCCATTCAAACGGCGACCCTGGCCGGCGCGTGGAACGATCTGCAATTGCGCTTCCCGCTCGCCTATCGCGACAGCATGCAGCGCGCCGCGATCGACACCGCATTGTCGACGCAGTGGTTAATGGCAATCGCCCGTCAAGAGAGCACGTTTATGCCCGATGCGCGCTCGCCGGTGGGCGCGCTTGGCCTGATGCAATTGATGCCCGATACCGCGCGCCAGGTCGCGCGTGGCTTGCACATCAAAATCGACACCGACGATTTGTTGCAGCCCGGCTCGAACATTCGCCTCGGCAGCACTTATTTAAGCGAAATGCTGCGACGCTACCGTGGCAATCGCGTGCTCGCCACCGCTGCCTACAACGCCGGACCGAATCGTATTTCGAATTTATTGAAAAATCAGGGCACAGCCACCGCTACCGACATCTGGGTGGAAACATTGCCGTACAAAGAGACGCGCGAATACGTGCAAAACGTGTTGGCCTTTACAGTTATTTATGCGCGGCGACTGGGCCTGAATAGCCCCCTGCTGAACAGCGATGAAAACACTATCAACAGTGCGCCGCTGCAAGTCGGCAGCGCAACGCAATAAATAATTCGGCTAAAACCGCTGCGCGCGCTAGCGTTACGCCAATACCGTAACGCTATCGCCCACTGCGATCGAACCAATGCCACGATGAATTAAATTTTGCCCGAAATACACCGCATCGCCGCGGCGTCGCGTGCGCGCCAATGCTTTACTGACGATCGGTTGACGCTCTGCGGTCAGTGGATCGAGCGATGGAATCACGCAGCGCGAACACGGCTTTACCACCTCGAACTCGATGCTGCCGATACGCAGGCGCCGCCATTCATCCTCGGCGTACGGGGCATTGCCGGCCACGACGATATTCGGTCGAAAACGCTCGCTGCCGATCGCCATCGGCAATTCGGCATTGAAGGCTTGCAGCGAGGCCTCGGTGATTAACAGCAGCGGGAAACCGTCGGCAAAGCCGACCTGATCGCCGCTGCGCGCGTAATCGGGATCGACCGGACGCACACTGTCGTCGGGCATGTAATGCAGGCGGCAGGCACAGTTTAAAAAAGCAGACAACCAATCCGCGGCCACAGCCCCCATATCGCAGGCCATTATCGTATCGTCCCAGACGGTCACGCTGCCGCGCTGCCCACCCGCTGCAATCGGCAGCGCTATATGCAGCGGCGGCATACCCGGCGCCGATAATTCCAGGGCGTCGCTACGCAGCGTCGTTTTAATCAAACACATACGTGGCTGCTGCCGCTGGGTTAAAAATTGTCCCTGCGGATTCGTCACTACCCAATGCCGATCGAATAGCGGTCCGCGCGCGGCGAGCGATAGCCTCGGCAGCGCGATGCCGCCAAGTGACTTAACCGGGTAAATCGCCAACTTGGCTACGGTAAATCTGGACACCGTCCTCTCTCCGCTCAATCGATAATTTGCACAATGGTTGCACAATCATAACTGGGTTGCGCGGCCTATTATGGGCTGCGCGAAATCGTAAAAAACGGTAAATCATTGCAGTCGCCGATACTGCGCTTGTACAGTGGCGTAATTCCACTATCGTTCCATCACCGATAATAAATACGCATCCTATGAGCAGCAATATACTTCTGGCGCGCCAGGCTATTTACGACAGAGAGTTGCGCGTGTATGCCTACGAGCTATTGTTTCGTTCGCAGGCCACCGACATGGCCCATTTCACAGATGGCGATCACGCCACCTCGTCGGTGTTGTTGAACGCTTTCACCGCGTTGCCGGTCGACGATATTCTCGAAGGCAAACCCGCCTTTGTAAATTTCACCCGCAATCTGCTCGATAGCCCGCCACCGATCGATGCATCGCGCTTGGTCGTGGAAATATTGGAAAATATCGTAATCGATGCCGCGACCATCGAAGCGATCCGCCGCCTGAAACAGCAGGGCTACACCATTGCACTGGACGATTATATTTATATCGACGGTCATCACGAGCTGATCGAGCTCGCCGATCTGGTCAAAGTCGATGTGTTAATACAAAGCATGGATAGTGTGCGCGCTTTGTTGCAACGCTTGAAACCCTACAATGTTTTACTGCTCGCCGAAAAAGTCGAAACGCAGGAAATGTATGAAGCGTGCAAACAATTGGGCTTTCATTACTTCCAGGGTTATTTTCTTTCGCGGCCGCAGATCGTTAAAGGCCGCACGCTGCAAAGCAATCAGCGCACGGTTCTGCAGTTGCTGACAACATTGAAATCCGACGAGGTCGAATTCAGCCAAATCGAACAGGTCATACAGACCGATTCGGTGCTCGCCTTAAAAATATTGCGCCTGGTCAATTCCGCGTTCTTCAATCAACAACGCGAAATTAAATCGATTCGCCAGGCGCTCGCCTTGCTGGGGCTGGAAAAAATTCGCAGTTGGGCGCAGTTGCTCGCGCTATCGAATCTCGACGACAAACCCGCCGCGCTATTCACCGCCGCGATGGTGCGGGCGCGCTTCGCACAGCTGCTGGCGGAGCGTGCCACCAGTGGCGATTTGCATGCCGAGAGCCAGTTTACCGTGGGATTACTATCGACCCTCGATGCATTTTTAGGCATGGAAATGGAGGATGTGCTGAAGAGCATCGCCGTGTCGGACAACATGCGCGACGCTATTCTGCAGCGCCAAGGCGACAGCGGTTTCCTGCTGGCAGTGACCATCGCCTTCGAGCGCGCCGATTGGGACGCCATCGATTGGCCGCGCCTGCAAACGCTGGGCATCGATAGTGAAGCCGCGCAGCAGGCTTACGTACAAAGTTTGCAGTGGGCGGATGAGAACTTGCAATTCCTGCGGTAGTAGAGTGCGGTAATGGGTTGCGGTAGTAAATTGCGCTAGCGATTCGCAGATTAAATATTTGGCACCCGACTAACTTGGCGACTCATTTGGCACTAGCCCAGCAACAACTCGTACACGGCTTGATCGTCGAAAGGCCAATTGAGCTCCGCATTGTCGCGCAGACGGCGCAGCACTGGAATGCGCTCGCCGTAGCGCAGTAATAACGCATCGTCATCGGCAATATCTATGCATTCGATTTCGATAACGCGCGCCTGCAACAGCATTGCCTCCAATACTGGCGCTAACTGCGCCTCCGCTAACTCGCACAGATGACAACCGAGTGTGCCATACAGAATAAATCGATTCATAATCGCGCCGCTGACCAAATCGCCATTCTAACAAACGCGAACGGTATCTTTTCGACAATCCGTTCGTCGCGCAGCGGCGCAGCTACCCGCACCGCCGCTACCAGGCTCAACGCAACTCGTAACCGCTTTCGTTGTGCAGGACCACGTCGAGGCCCTCGGTTTCCTGATCCTGCGTCACGCGCAAACCGATGATCGCATCGATCAATTTATAAAGGATAAAACTGACCACCAGTGTGTAGGCGAGCGTCGCACCGATGCCGATCAGTTGCACCCGCAATTGCGCCGGAATGGAATCGATACCGGCGGCAAAACCTTTGCCGCTGAACACGCCTAATTGCGGGCTGGCAAAAATGCCGGCGAGAAAGGTGCCGAGAATTCCACCGACGCCATGCACCGGAAACACATCCAGCGAATCGTCGATTTTCAGCCTGCGTTTCAACCAGAGGGTCGCAAAGAAACACACCGTGCCGGCGCATACGCCGATAACCAGCGCACCGGCTGGGCCGACGTAACCCGAGGCCGGCGTGATCGTCCCCAAGCCGGCCACCATACCGGTCACTGCACCCAACACACTGGGCTTGCGGAATTTGATCCACTCGATACATAACCAGGTAAATGCGCCGGCCGATGCCGACAAATGCGTCACCAGGATGGCCATGCC
>DATIED010000289.1:0-3816 GCA_035455965.1 Spongiibacteraceae bacterium | reverse complement strand
GCACCGCTGATTATCGCCACGCTGAGCAGGCCGAGGCCGACCCATAACAGTTCGAATAACATGGCCTCCATGGTTTGCAGCGGCGGCAGCGCGTTCAGCAGTCCGCTCAAATGCCGATGTTTCAATTCGCGCTCCTGCAGCGCCAGTACGATCGCTTGTAGCGCGCCCAGCGAAAATACGCTGTAGGCCAGAATCGAAAAAATAATATGACTGAGCACGCCGGCGCTGAGCGGCTGCAGATGAGTATCGGGGCCGCGCAGCGTCATGGAGATAAAAATCGACAGCGCTGCCAGCGGAAATAACAGAGCCAGTGCGCTCTCCAGCGGCCGCCTTAAATTGTTCAGCAGCCCCGCCAGGCAGACGAACCAGAAAATCAGCGATAACACCCGATAGAAGCCCAGATCGATGCCGTGCGCGGTATAGATGATGCCGAAAGCGCTCCAGCCGTGTGCGAGCACGGCGATACCGCCGAGAAAGAGAAAGCGGCGGCGCGATGGCCTGGCGCGATTGCGATTGAGTAGGTACAGACCCTGGTAGGTTGCGGCGGCCAGATAAAACACCACTGCGGCGATGCTGATAACAGTGTGAATCATGGCGCGAAGGTAAGTTCCAATGGCAAATGTGTAGTTGGGGGTGAAAAACGAATCGAGTATACTTCAACAGCTTACTTATCTGAATGCAAGCGCGCTGCGCGCCAACTCTCCCCGTCGGATCATCGCCATGTTTGAAACATTAACCGAACGCCTGTCAAAAACGCTCCGCCATATCACTGGTCAAGCGCGACTCACCGAGGAAAATATTCAAGAGGCAATGCGCGAAGTGCGCATGGCTCTGCTGGAGGCCGACGTTGCCTTGCCGGTGGTGAAGGACTTCGTCGAAGCGGTGAAGCTGCGCGCGGTCGGCCAGGAGGTCAGCAAGAGCCTGAGCCCGGGCCAGATGTTCGTCAAAATCGTCAAGGATGAACTCGAGCAGGTCATGGGGCAGAGCAACGAGGCGCTGAGCTTTGCAACGCAACCGCCGGCAATTATTTTATTGGCAGGTTTGCAGGGCGCCGGTAAGACCACCTCGGCGGCCAAGCTTGCGCGCTATCTGAAAGAGAAAGAAAAAAAATCGGTCATGCTGGTCAGCGTCGACGTGTACCGTCCCGCAGCCATCAAGCAGTTGGAAACGCTGGCTGCCGAAGTGGGGGTGGGGTTTTATCCGAGCAACATCGAGCAGGATCCGGTGGCAATAGCGCGCGCAGCTATCGACGCGGCGCGAATTAAATTTAACGATGTGGTGATTGTCGATACCGCCGGCCGGCTGCACATCGATGGCGAAATGATGGCGGAGATCAAGGCGCTGCACGCGGCGATCAATCCGATCGAAACCTTGTTCGTGGTCGATGCGATGACCGGTCAGGATGCCGCCAATACCGCAAAAGCATTTAGCGATGCCTTGCCGTTAACTGGTGTGATTTTGACCAAGGCGGATGCGGATAGCCGTGGCGGCGCAGCGTTATCGGTGCGACATATCACGGGTAAGCCGATAAAGTTTCTCGGCGTCGGCGAAAAAACCACCGCGCTCGACCCCTTCCATCCCGAGCGTATCGCCTCGCGTATCCTCGGTATGGGCGACATCCTGTCGCTGATCGAGGAGGCGGAGCAGAAGCTCGATAAAGATAAGGCCGAGAAGCTCGCTAAAAAAATCAAGAAGGGCAAGGGATTCGATCTCGAGGATTTGCGCGATCAATTGCAGCAGATGAAAAATATGGGCGGTATTACCAGCATGCTCGATAAGTTGCCGGGCATGGGTAATCTCTCGCAGATGGCGCAGTCGCAGGTAGATACCAAGCAATTTTCGCGGATGGAAGCCATCATCGGTTCGATGACGCCAGCCGAGCGACGCGACCCCGAGTTGTTGAATGGTTCGCGCAAACGCCGTATCACGCTGGGTTCAGGCACCGACATTCAGGATCTCAATCGCCTCCTGAAGCAGCATAAGCAGATGCAAAAAATGATGAAGAAAATGTCGCAGAAGGGCGGTTTGGCGAACATGATGCGCGGCATGGGCGGTGCGATGGGTGCAGGCCGCGGTTTTCCGGGGCGTTGAATTTGAGTCGTCGCGCCCGGCTCACGGCTTTAGACGGCAGTTAACGTCGATAAAAAAGGCCGTATAAGATGGGTTTCAAAAAATCTAACTTTCACTTATACTTCGCCGCCTTTCTGGCCGGGTAACGGGCTGGAGCATGAATAACGTGGTGCGCGGGTCGATGCAAATAGCGGAGCCCGCGACCACCCTGAACTGGGACACAGTGTAATGGTAACGATTCGTTTAGCCCGTGGCGGCGCCAAAAAGCGCCCGTTTTATCACCTGACAGTGACCGATAGCCGTAGCCCTCGCAGCGGAAACTTTCTGGAGCGTGTTGGCTTTTTCAATCCGGTTGCGCGCGGTGCCGAAGAGCGTCTGCGCGTCGACTTCGAGCGGCTTAATTACTGGGTTGGCTGTGGCGCGCAATTGTCCGACCGCGTTGCCAGTCTGGTGAAAGAGGCGCAGAAGCCTGCCTGATGACGGCCGTTCCTGCCGATTTATTGGTAGTCGGTCGCTTAACGGCGGTCTACGGTCTCAAGGGTTGGTTGAAGGTTTACTCCTACACCGATCCGATGGAAAATTTGTTCGATTATAAAACCTGCCTGGTCCATCGGCAGGGGCAGTGGCAACCGATCGAGATCGAAGCGGGTCGTCCGCACGGTAAGGGTCTGGTGTTGAAGCTGCGCGGTGTCGACAATCCTGAGTTGGGTGCGACATACGCCAGCTGCGATCTGGCGGTGCCGCTTTCCGAGTTGCCGGCACTGCCACAGGATGAGTACTACTGGCGCCAATTGGTCGGCTTGCAGGTAATTACCGATCATCCCGAGCGCGGTCGATTAGTGTTGGGAAGGATCGATCACCTTATGGAGACCGGTGCCAACGATGTGCTGGTGGTGCGCGGCGACGAACAGAGTATCGACCGCCGCGAGCGTTTATTACCCTACCTGCCGGACCAGGTGGTATTAGAGATCGATCTGGCAGCGCAAATTATGCGTGTCGATTGGGATCCAGACTTTTAATACACCCTGAGAGCCCGTGAACTTAGGCGAAAGTGTTAACCCGGCTGGAAGTGCTGGGAAGCGCTGAAGGCTCTGTTAATAGGTTCTGAAAGTCCTGGGCAGGGGCGAAAGCCTCAGCTGTGTTTGAGAGTACCGGGAAGTACTGAAGGCTCTGGGCCGAAGATTCAGATAGACGGTTTCAACGGGTGGCGGCAGCATGCAGATCGGTGTCGTTACGCTGTTTCCGGATATGTTCGACGCGGTGATCGATTACGGTATTACCAGTCGGGCAGTCGATCAGGGTCTGCTGGCGGTGTCTTGTTGGAACCCGCGGGACTTTACCCATGATCGCCATCATACGGTTGACGATCGCCCCTACGGTGGCGGCCCCGGTATGGTGATGAAGATCGAGCCGTTGCGCGCCGCGATTCAGGCGGCGCGGGCAAAGTTAGGCGGGGCCAGAGTGATTTATCTGTCGCCGCAGGGCCGGCCGCTCGATCAGGCTGGCGTGGTGGAGTTAGCCGCCCGAGAACAATTGATATTAGTGGCAGGTCGCTACGAAGGTATCGACGAGCGCCTGCTAGAGATGGAAGTCGACGAGGAGTGGTCGCTGGGAGATTATGTTCTCAGCGGCGGCGAATTAGCGGCGATGGTGGTGATCGACGCGGTGACGCGATTATTGCCCGGCGCGTTGGGCGATGAATTATCGGCGGCGCAGGATTCTTTTTCCGATGGCCTGCTCGATTGC
>DATIED010000288.1:0-2273 GCA_035455965.1 Spongiibacteraceae bacterium | reverse complement strand
CGTGCAACCAACTTCGCAGAGCGTGCAACGTCGCGGCGTTAACCTCGGCCGCGACGAAATTCGCAAAGCTGGCTCCGCTGCGCGCGCGCAACCGCAACGCCAATTGCTCCGGCACGCTCACCCCCGCGCTGCCTGCCAGCGACAATTCAATGTCGCGCTCGACGCATCGCTGCCCTGATCCAACAGCAGACGATTATCCAGCGCCAACTGGCGCGCGAGCTGCTCAGCTCCGCCCTCGAGCTTCAACTGCAAAATCACGGTTGAGCCGGCAATCTGGGTTGGATTAGCCGCTTTAATTGCGCCGACCTGTTTCAAATAGGTGAGCAGCGCAATGTAATCGTTAAAACTTTCGATACCATCGACCCGCAGTGTTGCACCAGCGGTGGCGGTCGCCACTGTCGCGTACTGTTGCGCCAACGCATCGGCGACTCGATCGATACTTTGCGCAAGATAACTCGCCGCATTGTCGCCCTCGGCCTGCAAGGTCGGCTGCTCATTGGCCGCGGCCAATTTCCATGCGCCGCTGCTGCGCCCGCCAGACGCCTGCGCAATATGCCCCAGCAATGCAATCTCGCCGCCGGCCGTAGCGCCACTCCGCAGTTTGGCGGTATCCAGTTGCCAGGCATCGTCCACTGTCAGCGCGCTAAAATCTTTCGGGAAACGCAGCGTCAAACCGCGCCGCCGCGCCTGTTCGCGCAGCGCGGCCGCCAGCGGCGCCTGCTCGTCGACAAAGCGCCGGCCACTGCCATCGTCTTGCACCAGCCACACCAGCAGCACCGGTCGATTGCCCGCCCAGACCGGCAGACCGGCGCCCCGCAGCAATTGCGCAACCCCACTCTGACCGAAGCGAAGTTGCGCGAGCCACGGCAGCGCGCCGGGCTCGGTGCTGCTATTACGTTCGAAGCGATACTGATCGAGAAAGCGCTCGGCATCGCCGAGCGCATTGGCCACCGCCGGTGCGCGCACCGCGTCACTCTGGCCGGACACGCGCACCACGACTTCGCGCAAACCCACCGCAGCCGCGCGATGCAATTCCGCATTGCTCTGCTCCGCTATCGGCACCGCCGCGAGGTACGCATCCGCACCAGTCTGCGCACTGGTCTGCGCAGCAGACACACCACACACCAGCAGCAATGCCAGCGCAGCCCACAACGATCGACACCATTCGGACATTCTTATCGAGCTCCCGCAACGAAGTGGCATTGTAGCAGCGAAGCGCGCCGCGCCCCTATCGGTGCGCATAAGCCGAATCAGCAGGGCTGATAACGGCTGCTGTTGTCTGTACAATAGCGCTCCCCAATGCCCCACCCCGGAACACATTGCATGAAAGAATCGCAGCCTTCGAACAACTCCAGCGCTCCGTCGCTCAGCTACAAAGATGCCGGGGTCGATATCGATGCCGGCGACGCGCTGGTCGAACGCATTAAAACCGTTTCCAAACGCACGCGCCGCCCCGAAGTACTGGGCGGTCTCGGCGGCTTCGGCGCGCTCTGCGAATTGCCGAAAGGCTATCGCGAGCCGGTCCTGGTGTCGGGCACCGACGGCGTCGGCACCAAGTTGCGCCTCGCCATGCAACTCGGTATTCACGACAGCATCGGCATCGATCTGGTGGCAATGTGCGTCAACGATCTGGTCGTAGCCGGTGCCGAGCCGCTGTTCTTTCTCGACTATTACGCCACCGGTAAACTCAATGTCGACACCGCCGAGCAAGTCATCATCGGCATCGGCCGCGGCTGCGAACTGGCCGGCTGCGCATTGGTCGGCGGCGAGACCGCGGAAATGCCGGGCATGTATGAGGGCGACGATTACGATCTGGCCGGCTTCGCGGTCGGCGTGGTGGAAAAATCGAAAATTATCGACGGCAGCAAAGTGGCCGTTGGGGATGTGTTAATCGGCCTGCCCTCCTCCGGTCCACACTCGAATGGTTATTCGTTGATTCGCAAAATCATCGAAGTCAGCAAAACCGACCTGCAGCAAACCTTACCCAGTTCGTCATCCGACGGGGGCGCTACGACACTCGCGCAGGCGCTGATGACACCGACGCGCATCTACGTGAAAACACTGCTCGCCCTCTTTAAAACCTGCGAAGTGAAATCGCTGTGCCATATCACCGGCGGCGGCCTGCTGGAAAATCTGCCGCGCGTATTGCCGGAGAACTGTAAGGCCGCGATCGATCTCGGCGAGTTCGAGCGGCCGGCGATATTCGATTGGCTGCAGCAGCAGGGCGGCGTCGATGCCAAGGAAATGTATCGCGTCTTCAATTGCGGCATCGG
>DATIED010000287.1:0-3590 GCA_035455965.1 Spongiibacteraceae bacterium | reverse complement strand
ATTGGCCTGGGTGAAATCATTGTTGAGTGGCATTGTTGTAGCTAGCCTCCGGCATCTGTAAAAATTCGATTAAGGTCGGGTCGCCATCGCGTTCCATATACGTGAACACAGTATCCTCGGACCAAACCTTGTACCAGATCGGTTTGAAGCCGACCGTTTTCATTTTCTCGATCCAGGCGTCACAGTCATCGACGCGAAAGCGCACGTGATGCATGCCTTCGCGACCACGCTCGATGAATTCGCGATGCGGGCTGTGACCGCTTTGCCACTCGATAAACTCGATTTCAAGATCGCCGCTACGGCCGAAGGCCAGCGCTAATTTGACGTCTTCTTTGCGGCCGCGATAATCGACTGCCTGCACCGAGCCATCCATGCGCGAAAATGGTCCGAAGAGCGCATCGTAACGCGCGACCCAGGCTTCGATGTCGCGAACTACAAAACCGATCTGATCGATCGGCGGCAACCCTAAACTTTTATAAAAATTTGCATCGGTCATGGCGAACTCTCTATGAATAGGTTCCCGCTCAGGCGCAAGGACGAATGATTTGTTCGGCGAATTGTTCCATCGCGCGTTTCTTTTGGTCGAGCGTCGAGGTGCGGCTGCCAAGGCTGAACATAAATGGATAGCTGACGCCGGCGGTCATGCCCTGTTGCTCGAGGCGTTTGAAGGTATCGACGTCGGGCGGTGTTTTTAAGCCGATCACGGTTTCAAATGGCAGCTGTTCGCGGCCGGCCTCGTGCCGCAAGCGCGTCAGTTCGGCCAATATAGCCGGTACTTCATCGGGCGTGTTGCCGGCACCGATCCAGCCATCGCCGCGATAGGCTGCGCGTTGTAATGCAGCGGGATTGGCGCCGCCGGTAAAAATTGGTACCGGTCGGCCCGGTGCCGGTGAAATTTCCAGCGGCTCAAAATTAAAAAATTCGCCGCGGTGTTCGACCATGCCGCCCTGCCAGAATTTTCGCAGAATCGTCACCATCTCATCCATGCGTTTACCGCGCGTATGAAAGTCGACGCCATAGATGTCGAACTCGTCCTTCATCCAGCCGGCGCCGATGCCGAGAATAAAGCGGCCCTTGCTGAAAATGTCCAGCGAGCCGGTGGCGCGTGCAACTTCGAACGGATTGCGCAGCGGTAACACGTAGACCGACACCGAAAATTTCAGGCGCTGAGTAACCGCAGCCATTGCCGCAATGCTGACCCAGCAATCCGGGTACCACGAATCCGGCGCCATTGGCGGCTTGCCATCAGCCGAGTAGGGGTACACCGATTTCACGTCGCGCGGAAACACGCCGTGATCGCCGAGCATCACGCCTTCGAAGCCAACCTCCTCGGCGAAGCGCGCGACATCCATCATTTGCTCGGGTTCCATCCATGTCAGCATTTGCCAGAATTTCATTGTTCTTCCAGAAGTGGTTGGTTGTCAGTAAAAGTAGGGCGGGTCATCTGACCCGCCGCTCGGCTAGGCCGAGCCGCGCGATGCGGCGAAGCCGCATGGCGGATCGAATGATCCGCCCTACAAGACAGTTGCCCTCAGTTCATTTCGACCATAACTTTTAATGCGTGCGCAGTATCCTGCGCTGTCTTGAACGCCTGCGGAAAATCGCTGAGCGGAAAGCGATGGCTGATCATGGCGCTGACATCGACCTTGCCCGCGCTCAGCATGGCGATCACTTCGGAAAACTCATCGCGCGGATATGCAATCGAACCGGTGATCACCAATTCCTTCGCCATCACCATAACCAGATCCAGCGGCACCGGTTGCTTGTGCACGGCGACGATAACAAAGCGCGCGCCGCTGCGACACATCGTCACTGCCTGTTGCAATGGCGCCGCGGCGCCGGCGGCGTCGATAAATACGTCGGTATTTACCATGGGCCAGCCGAACATCTGACTGGTGCCGTGTTCGCGCGCGACGATGGCGCCGAAATCTTCACGACTCGGATTGATGGTCGTTTTCGCGCCCAGCTGCCGCGCCAGTTGCAGGCGCGAATCGACCATGTCGACGGAAATAATATCGGTGACGCCGCGTTGGCGGAGGCCGACTATCACGCCAAGGCCGATCGATCCGGCGCCGAACACTACCGCTTTGTGATGCGGTTGCACCTCGGCGCGATTGACGCCGTGCAATGCTACCGCCAGCGGTTCAGTCAACGCGGCGATGGCGGGTGGAACATGTTCGGGAATTGGATAGATATTGAAATCGCGCCTGGCGTTGCGCACCAACAGGTACGGCGCGAAGGCGCCTTCGGCGCCGCCATTGCCGATCATATTGTCGTCTGGATTGACCACCACGCGCATACCGATTCTCAAGTCGCCCACCTCGGCGCCAACAGCGGTTAATACGCCGGACATTTCGTGTCCGAGCGGCAGCGGTTCGGCGGTAGGTCCCATCAGGCCGCCCTTGGCCACGTAGCCGAGATCGCTGCCGCAAATGCCACAGGCATCGATTTTGACGAGCACATCGCGCGGCCCGGCGCTCGGTACGGCGACTTGATCGAGCCGCACATCTTGCACGCCGTGCAGTCGAACCTGTTGCATCGTCTGTGACATGGTCTTCCCCTGGATATCGCCGTAGGTAGTGGTCGACCTAAAATAATGATGTTTACTTAAAAAGTAAACCATTTTAATGAGGTCTATGGAAACTATCGGCCCGGCTTCCGAAAGTTTCGAAGCCCCCAGTGGATCGCTACATATGTTGGCTAATTTTGCTGAATAAAGCGGTATTTTTTCTCCCGGATCGGCATAACGTTATGGCTTTTAAATCTTGTTATTTAGTCGTTAAATATCCGATCCTGCTTGCCAGTAATTTTAAAGTAATGTAGATTCATTAAAACTTTTAGTGCTTGGTCGGGGTCGATGCGGGTGCTGGCGACGTCGGTTTAAGCAAATAATTGATCGGTCGGGCAGGTCATCCATTGAGGGTCGTTGCCGGTCGAAGAAATCTGCCTAGTGGAAAATCTTTGCGAGGAGTGATCTGTGGATATCGTTAAGCAATTGGTACAGAGCCGTCCGGATTTTTTTCAGAATCGATTTGCGTACCAGGATCGTGTAATCAAAATCAATGATTTCATTTCGATGTCGATCGGTCTCTCGAACGCCTATATGGTGACCACACCGGCCGGCCGGGTAATCATCAATACCGGTATGGGCTTCGAAGCGCTGACCCATAAGAAAATTTTCGACGCGGAGTGCGCGGGCCCGACACCGTATATTGTGTTGACGCAGGGGCATGTCGATCATGTCGGCGGTGTCAGTCACTTTCGCGAGTCCGACACAAAGCTGATTGCACAGAGTAATTTGAAGGCCTGCCAACGCGATGATCAGCGCATCAAGCAGGTGCGCGAATCGCAGGCCTATATCTGGTTTCGCGCCGTGTTCGATACCGTAGCGCGCGATGCCAGCGCGCCGCTGCCGAAATTTACCCAGGATGTACCGAGCGCGGATATCAGCTTCGACGATCGCTACGATTTCGAAGTGGGCGGTATGCAGTTCGAACTATTGGCGACGCCCGGCGGCGAGACGGTCGATAGCAGCGTGGTATGGTTGCCGCAGCATAAGATTTTATTTTCCGGCAATGTGTTCGGACCGT
>DATIED010000286.1:0-4474 GCA_035455965.1 Spongiibacteraceae bacterium | reverse complement strand
CATCTTGGCCGCTTTTAGCATAGCCGCCGCCTGCTGGGTGGCATCAGCCTGCATGCGCCGCTCGTTGTCGCGATATTCGACATCGAAACGTACCTGTGGAATGCCGTAACGATCGACCAGCTTATCGTCGAGTAACACACGATTATCTTTGTACGGCAGGCATTCGCCAAAACCAACCAGCGCCATCAGCCACATCTTCGGTTGTTGCAGCGCCTTTTTAAAATCGATGCCGAATCCCGGCGTCTGCATCGCCATCGCTTTCCATTCCAGCGGCATTGCCAACCCCTGAAAGCCATAACCGCGCTCGAAATCGGCATCGGCATCTCGACCCTTCAGATTGCGAAAACGCGGAATATAAATGCCATTGGGGCGAATGCCATAATAATATTTGTTGGGAAATTCAGCCGTTATGCCAATCGCAGAGACCGAGTCGGTATGATCCATCACATAGCAGCCTAGGGTACCGCTGCGATTGGCCAGCCCGTTTGGAAAACTTGCCGATTTTGAGTTCAATAGAATTTGCACGCTACCGACCGTCGACGCACAGAGAAAAACCATGCGCGCGGTGATGCGTGACTTCTCCTTGGTAACCGCATCGATGACACGAACGGCGGATATTCGCTTCTCGCCAGCGTCATAATCCAAACTCTCAACCACACTGTTCGCACGCAGCGTCAAATTGCCGGTCTTTTGCGCGGCCGGCAACGTGCAGCTGTGGCTGCTAAAATACGCGCCGACCGAACAGCCGCGCTGGCATACGCCACAGTAATGGCAAGCGCCGCGATCGCCGAGCGGCTCGGTCAGATTTGCGACCCGACCGATGGTCATCCTGCGATCCTTATAGGCCGTCTCGATACGCTGCTTCATATTTTTTTCCAGGAAATTCATCTGCATCGGCGGCTGAAATTCACTATCGGGTAGTTGCGCCAGATTTTCCGCCTGCCCGCTGACCCCGATCGTTTTCTCGACATACGAATACCAATCCTTAATGTCGTTGTAACGAATCGGCCAGTCGCTGCCGTGACCATCTTTTTTATTCGCTTCGAAATCGAGATCGCTCCAACGATAAACCTGGCGCGCCCATAGCAGCGATTTGCCGCCGACCACATTGGCGCGCAGCCAATGAAACGGCTTTTTCTCGTCAAAGGCATACGGATTTTCGCGATCGTTGTTCCAGAAATGGCGCGTCGTCTCGTCGAATGCGTAAGAGTTGCTTTGGATGGCATAATCGCTGCTGTATAGCTCGCGCAGCGGTTTGCCGCCGAACGGTATTTTCCACGGCTCCATATGTTCGGTCACATAATCCTTACCGTGCTGCAACGGTTTTCCCCGCTCGAGAATCAGCACTTTCAAACCCTTTTCAGTGAGTTCCTTAGCCGCCCAACCACCGGTGATACCGGAACCCACTACAATCGCGTCAAAATCGTAAGATGTTTGCATCGACTTCACCATCCACCTTTATAATTCGAGAAATTTAAATCGCTCGTCTGCGTACAATCTATATAGAACGCGACAGCGTCATCACCAAGACCACTCGCGGCCAACCTTATCGAAATCGTAGTCACCCTCGTAACGCATCGGCATCGGGTTATAGGAAAGTACCTGCCTGGCGCCTACCTCGGAGGTGAAATAGCCGAGCACGGTCAGCTCTTTTAATTTGGTGAAAAACGGCGTGTTTTGATCGACAAACTTCTGCGAAAAATCAAACATCGGCCCATTCGATTTATATGTCGTCGCCTGCTGTTCGGCACTTTTCAACGCAGCGGTCCGCTGCGTCTCGTCGCAAGCCATAAAGTTTTTCTTATATTGCGTCTTGCAGAACTCATCGAGTGCTGCAAGCCCATCGAAAAATATCTTGCGCTCGCCGTCGTTGAACCAATCCGCCACCATCATCTCGATGAAAGCGGGCGCGCCGGCTTCGATAGCGCCGGGCGTTTCCGTTTTTGGAATGATCAGCTCGGCCAGCACCGCTACCATCTTGCTCGAGCGTGCATCGAATATCGCGCGCGTGGGCTTATCGGTAGGAACCAGGCCCGCCATGACATTTTGCGACAGCGAACCGGATAAGCCCGCACCCAACAAGGCTGCAGTAATTTTGAGAATGTCCCGACGATTCATCGTAATTCACCTTTTACAATCGATAAAATAATAAAGCGGTTCTATGCGCGGGTGGATCGAACTTGCGCCGCGCGGTCGCGCCAGGCGATAAAAGCAAATAACGGCAGTAACACCAGCGGGATGATCGCCACCGCGCGAAACGACTGCACCGATGCGTAATGCAAGACCCGATCGAGTTGCTGCGGCGTCAACTGTGAGAAATTATCAATGCCACCGGCTGCCGCCACTTTAGCGCGATCGAAAATGGCCCCGAGCTTGGGCAGCACGTATTGAATCGAAATGCCACCGGCAAAACCGGTGAGGCCCATGAATAACGCACCGCCGCGCGGAAACCGCTCCGCCACCGCGGCGACCATGGTCGGATAGAAATAGCACACGCCGATGCCCCATACAGTCGCGGCTAAAAATGCGCTCCATGGTGAATTTGCAAAGCTTAAGCTTATTAAGCCGACAGCTGCGCAGGCGCTACCTAGCAGCAACAAGCCTACCGATGAAAAGCGCTCGACGAGTGCTCCAGCAAAATGGCGCATGACGAACATCAAAACACTGACATACACCAATAACAAAATGCCGCGCATACCTACCACGCGCGACAACACGAGATCGACCCACTGCCCCGGTGCCAGTTCGGAGGCGACCGTCAACATCATGCCGACGAACCAGACCAGGAACATCGGCTGACGGCCCAATTCACGAAACATATCCGCATAGCTGACGCCGCTGGCGACGCGCTCGGTGACGGGAAATTCGATGGTCAATGCCAGGTAGATAAGCAACACGGCGGGTAAAATCAGGATCAATAAATTGATTTGCCAGGCGCTGTGCAACGCGCCCAAACCAATCCCCATCAAGCCGCCGACGACAATACCCGCGGGCCACCAGGCATGCAGAATATTCAGGCGATGCGTTTTTTCGTGCGGATAGATCGCGGCCACCATCGGATTGCTGCCCGCCTCAACTGCGCCCCAACCCAAGCCAGTGAGCATCAGGCCGGCCAACACCAGCGGATACGTGAGTGCATCGATTGGCAGGGACGACGCCAACCAGACCAACGAACTGCCAACGATAAAACCGCCGGCCGCAAACACCAGCAAGCGTCGCACGCCGATCAGATCGACCAATGCGCTGCCAAATAACAACGTTAGTGCAAACCCGGTGAACGTAATACCCAACGCCTCGCCAACCATACCGGCCGAATGTGCAAGATCGATGCGATCGAACAATTCATTTTGTAAACTGGCAGCGATGTTGGCGCGCACGGCAAAACCCAGACCAATCATGAAAATCGATAGATTGGCGGTAAAAAACAGTCGCTTTCGGTCGACGTTCAATTGTGCCGCCTCGTTATTGATCGCTGTCATTCAAGCCCCGCGTTATCTTTATATTTATTGACGCCCTATTTTGTCGTGCAATTATTTGATCTATTAGTCATCCAAACCGAGCACAATTTTATTGAGCCGCGCATCGCCGGCCACGCTGGCAAAATCGTCGAAGGCACGATCGGCCCGACGGATCATATGCTCGCGAATAAACCCTGCACCCTCGCGCGCGCCGTCCTCGGGGTGTTTCAAACAGCATTCCCATTCAAGCACTGCCCACCCAGCGTAATCGTATTGCGCGAGCTTGCTAAAAACTCCTTTGAAATCGATCGCGCCATCGCCGGGCGAGCGAAACCGGCCCGCGCGCTCCAGCCATCCCTGGTAGCCGCCATACACGCCACTGCGACCATTCTTTTGGAACTCGGCGTCTTTAACGTGAAATGCTTTGATGCGCTCGCGATAAATATCGATGAACGCCAGATAATCGATATGCTGCAATAGCAAGTGACTTGGGTCGAATAAAATATTAGCGCGCGGATGTTGTTGCACCGCATCGAGAAAGCGCTCGAAGGTTACGCCGTCGTGCAAATCCTCGCCGGGATGCAACTCGTAACAAATATCCACACCGGCGTTATCGAAGGCATTTAATATCGGCAGCCAACGCTTGGCCAACTCGGCAAAACCTTCCTCTATCAGGCCGGCCGGACGCTGCGGCCATGGATACATTAAATGCCAGAGTAATGCGCCCGAAAAAGTGGCGTGTGCCATTAAACCTAAGCGCCGGCTAGCCTGCGCGGCCAGCAGCAACTGCTCGACGGCCCATGCCGTGCGCGCGGCTGGATTGCCGCGCAACTGTGGCGGTGCAAAGCCGTCGTACAACGTATCGTAGGCCGGATGCACCGCCATTAATTGACCTTGCAGATGCGTCGATAACTCGGAAATCTCGACACCGTATTGCGCCAGCCGCGCTTTAATTTCGCTGCAATACGTATCGCTGGTCGCGGCAAGCGCCAAATCGATAAACTGGCTACCCAAAG
>DATIED010000285.1:0-6867 GCA_035455965.1 Spongiibacteraceae bacterium | reverse complement strand
ACCGCCGTCCGAAAAATTAGTAATGCGAAAGCCGAGCAGTGGCAGCTGCCGGTCGACTACATCCAGCGAAGTTAATGGTGGATGCGCCAGTGGATAACGGTCTTGCGGTAAATCGGCTATCTCCTCGGGCGCAAATAGCGGGTCATTGCAGCGCTGCAATATCAGTTCAATGCCGTGCTGGGTTTGCATTGTGTGAGTGTCGTCGTCGGCTATATGAATGGCGACACCCATTTCGGGGCTCTGATCGAGCGCGATTTCAAGGCTGGATCGAAAACGATTGCTATCGATTGCATTGTGGAAACCATACAACGGTCCCAGCGGCATATGACCGCCGGCGAATAAATCGAGCGGTGAAAACGGGATATTTTTTGGGGCTTCGGGATGTGTGGAATAAACTATTTCTTCGGAGAGAACTTCCATGTATCGCGTTCCTGCATCGGTTCGATTGTAATTTACCATTTGATAGAATCGATGTTACATGAGGCGGATTTTGCACGAAAATTACCCTCTCGGAGGAAAATATTCCGTAAGCGCAACTCTCGACCATCGATTCGCGGCAATAAGCTATGGCTAAAAAAGAACAATGTTATTGGCGAGGTAAATTCTTGTAGGCCGTGGAATTTCAGTTTCCGCCTGTTTTTGAATGACTGCCAGGTCGGCGGTTGTCATAGCCCTTAAATACTTTCTGGGTGAAGCGCCATAATTCTGCGGCTGCCCCCGCATCGTTGCCAGTCTTGTTCATGCCGCTTGCGAGTTTAATAGTTAACCGGCCGGACTCTCTGTATGCGGCATTGCTACGGGTTTTGATTCAGGGGAGCCGCGTTGCCTTAATATTATGCTCAAGACAACCATCACCCCAATTGAGAAAAACTCGCTTTGCCAGTTTTGTAGAGATTCGAACCAGAATTGCGAAGTTGAAAAATATTCTAGCGTTGAGATTGGCTCTGCCTGATGCAGGGTTTGCTGATTATTGTAAGCTTCGGCTCCGCTTATCCCATGAAGCAAAAAAGATAGCGCGAATAACCCCAGCAATGTCAGGCTGAGGGAGTTTTCGTAGATTTTTAATATAAGTCCGCCTTTTTTTACTGGCCAGGGGGTTTGTTGCACGATAGTCGCCGCACGAGGGTCGGCATCGACATCTGCGAATCCGTCTATTGGCTTTGACTCGGACGAACCTTTTTGATAAAGGAACGTGGTAAATAATACATAAGCGAACATTTGCAGGAATTCGCTTTCCCAGTTTTCCATGGTGGCTTCCATGAACTCACTACTGCAAACATAAGCTCGATAGTCTACCGCCTGCTGGTTGTGATCCAATCGGTCATGGTTGTAATGCGCTTGTCCGACCAGGGTTAAGGCTAATTCGCTCGCCAAAAAAAATGCGAACAAGGCGATGGATAGTCCATTGTTGCGTAGAAATTTTTTCATAATATGGGTCCCGGGCGTCTATTGATTTTATTTTACGTAATTTAATCGTTCTGTACGCTGGGTTACGATCGCATTGGTATCTCAATGAGCAGGGTTCAGTATGTTAGATAGCGAACTGAGCCTATTCTATTTTTAATTAAGTATTATCAAATACTGATCAGCAATTCTGATGGGTGGGTATCATGCCGCTGCTATTTTTTATGGAGATGTGGCAGTCTGTTTTCTGAAATAGGATTGTCGGCTGGATGAGATGAAGGCATGGCTAAGACGCTCAATATCGGCATCTCGGGTTGGCGCTATGCGCCGTGGCGAGGCACTTTTTATCCGCAAGGATTGGCTCAGCGTCGCGAATTGGAGTTTGCATCCCGCATGCTTCCGAGCATAGAGATCAATGGTTCTTTTTATAACCTGCAGCGGCCGCAAAGTTACGCTAGCTGGTACGCAGATACGCCGACAGATTTTGTGTTCAGCGTAAAGGCGCCGCGTTATATCACGCACATATTGCGTCTGCGCGATATTGCAACTCCGCTTGCTAATTTCTTCGCTTCTGGCCTCTTTAATTTACGCGAAAAGCTGGGGCCTATCCTCTGGCAATTTCCACCCGGTTTTCGCTTCGATCCGGTGCTGTTTGAGAGTTTTTTGAAAGCGTTGCCCCGCGACACCGGGCAGGCTTCGGCTATCGCCCGCAACCACGATAGCCATATTGCCGGTCGCGCAGCGCTACATATCGATAAAAGCCGTCCACTGCGCCATGCCATCGAAATTCGTAACCGCAGTTTCGTCGCGCCGCAGTTTATAGATCTATTGCGAGCCTATAAGGTTGCGCTGGTGGTGGCTGATACGGCGGGTAAGTGGCCGTATTACGAGGATGTCACCGCCGATTTTATTTATCTGCGATTGCATGGCGATGTCGAATTGTATGCCAGCGGTTATTCCGACGCAGCACTAGAGCGATGGGCGCGACGTATTGAAAAATGGCAGAGCGGCGCTCAGCCCGACGATGCCGTTTTGATTGCAAGGAGCGCCGCGATACCGCGTATCCGCCGCGACGTGTTCTGCTATTTCGACAATGACGTAAAAGTCAAAGCTCCGTTCGATGCCGCGACTTTGCTCGCTAAACTTGGCGTTGACAGTCCCCTTTTAACGAACGAATCAGTTTTGCACGCGAATGGTCCGATGCGCTCGGTGGCCGGCGGTAAAAAGGTTGGGTAATGAAGCACTAGCGCTTTTCTTTACCATTGCTCAATACCAGCAAGTTCGAGGAGCGATACCGATGACTCAAGTCCATACCGAACAACCACACGCTCAAAAGCAGGATACTCAGCCCGGACGGGAGGCGCAGATGCAGCCGCAGCCTTTATCGATTCGCGAGAGTTATCGCGGTAGCGGCAAGCTAAAGGGCAAAGTTGCGTTTATCAGCGGCGGCGATAGCGGTATCGGTCGCTCAGTGGCCTTACATTTCGCGCGCGAAGGAGCACAAATTGGTATTTTTTATCTGGAAGAGGATGAGGACGCGAAAGAGACCCAACGCTTGGTCGAGCGCGAGGGCAGGCGTTGCCTGTTATATCGTGGCGATGTCCGCTCAGCGCCGGCATGCAGGGCTGCCATCGAGGCTGTTTTGGCAGAGTTCGGTCAACTCGATGTGTTGGTCAATAATGCAGGCGAACAGCATACCGCCGCCGAGCTTGAGGATATCTCCATAGAGCAGTTACATCGTACCTTTGAAACCAATCTTTTCGGCTATTTCTATATGACGCAGGCTGCCTTGCCACACTTGCATGCCGGCGCCGTTATTATCAACACCGGTTCTGTCACCGCATTTCGGGGTAGCAAGCGGCTGATCGATTACGCCTCGACCAAAGGTGCGATCCAATCCTTTACATTTTCGCTTGCCGAATCATTGGGGGAGAAAAGAATTCGCGTAAATGGCGTCGCACCCGGACCGGTTTGGACGCCGCTGATCGCCGCGACTTTCTCGGCGGAGGAAATCGAAAAATTCGGTACCGACACACTACTGAAGCGCGCTGCACAACCGGCCGAAATAGGGCCCGCCTATGTGTTTCTGGCGAGTGAGGATGCGTCGTATATCACGGGTCAGTTTATTCACATCAATGGGGGTGCTTTTATCGCGGCTTAGCCAATACTCCACCGCTGGCGATGCGATGGTTTTAACATGGGATATCTCCGCACTCTGGCCTATGCCCTCTAGCTGCCTTTTTATAAGCAGTTTTTGTGCGATGCATGAACTGATTTTTATCTAAACAGCAATCGCCTTGGTATCGGCCAGTTTTCCGATATCGACAACGGTTTGAGGATGGCCATTAGGCGCCAGGACGTCGGCAATGCTACCCGAAAGACTCATGATTAAGCTGGTCGCTGTACTGGCGGTACTCCAACTCCGTCGCTCTATATTGCCAATTAATGAGATGGCGTCGGCAGCCGGTTTCGTTAGCGAATCTTTATCGCAGATCGTCGAAAAAATAAGCGCCTGCTTTGTTACCGCATGGCCTATTAACTCGGCGAATTCAAGATTTAGAGCAAGACTAAAAAAAAATCCGTCTATATACATGCCGCTGAGCTTTTCGAGTCCATGCAGAATATCGTAACCGTTGTCCGAGCCGAAGTTGAAATGCTCCGGCAATGATGGGGCTGAGATTTCTGTTGTGCTCATGTTCATCGGTAGCGCCTCGCTGTTTGCTCGGTTGAGTTTGCTATTCATAGCGGTACTGCCCCTTGTCTGCAACGAAGTCTAAGTGTCGTTCGATTTGTTCAATGATGGACGTGTTTGATGATTAGCTTTTTTGGTTGTTGAAAAAGCAAATCGCATGCCCATTTTCTGCCATTTCCTGAACTGTTTGCGCAAGCTGAAAGTAGTGATGGTTGCCGGATAAAATTATCTATGGTTGTGCTGGTGTAGAACTATTCAGCCAGGGATCTGCCAAATGGATTTTGGCGCGCATTTATAGGGGATTCACAATGGGAAAAGGTACCGATGTGTTTGCCGATAACACTGTTTCGAAAAATGAAAATATCAGTGAGCGGCGGATCGAAAAAAATAAATACGCGCCGGGCGATAAAATATTTAAAGAAAGAGATAGAGCTAAGCCCCCTGGTTATACCAACGTGCCAGGAGCTGGACCAAATCCGAATCCTAATCCAGGCCCGGATAAATAATAATGGTCTGGAAATTGTACAAAAATCCGTAGCAATTACCGAGCATCCTCACATGCGCATTGTGGTAGACGATCTGCATGTACAAAACGCGCGCGCCTAAGCCGGATCGCGGAGAAGCTAATCATCGGGGCATCGGGTGGGAGAGGGCAGCCCTGGTCGATGGTTCGGTTGCCGGCTAGCTATCCTAATCTCTCAGCGCTATGAGGTAGTAGGGCTCTGGGCCTTGCATGAGTAGTACTACTCAGATTCACTAAGTAACCGTACTCTCGCGCAATTTTGCCTTCTGGACAAAACTCAGCTCCTGTAAATCGCCAACTTTGAAGTTCATACGGGAGTCCAATAACATGAAATGGTTCATGCGGCTTAAGCTCGGTCAAAAACTGCTTACTACGTTTATCTGCAGCGCATTGCTGACCGCTGCGGTCGGCGGTTATGCGCTAACCCGCATTAATACGGTCGGCGGTCTATTGCACGATATGTACAGCAATAATCTGCTGGCAGTGCAACAACTGGGCAAGGCCGGGCAGCTTTTTGTCATCCATACGCGCGGTGCAGGGCGTCTGCCGATGCAAAGCCAGAGCGATGCCGAGGCAACGCTCGAACGTTTGAAAAAGCACTGGGCCGGCCTGCAAGAGCAAATGACTGCCTATCGGGGCACGCTCCTCAGCGATACCGAGACCGGCATTTTGAAGGAAATGGATACGCAGATACCGATTTATCTGCAGCAGATCGATCAGGTCCGCGACCTGATTCGCGCCAATAAAACCCAGGATGCGATTCGGCTGATCAATACCGATGTGCGCCAGACCTCGACAAAAATCGAGAATGGCTTCGATGCGCTGATGGTGGAGAATGTAAATCAAGGCAGCGCCGCCGACCAATCCGCCGCCGCGCAAATCAAAACCATGGAGTACACCATGGCCGTCGCGATCACCGTGGCGGTATTGCTGGCTATTATCTTCGGTCTCATCGTCACCCGTATTATCACCAAGCAGCTTGGCGGCGAACCCGACTACGCATTGGAGTTGGTCACACGGGTTGCCGAAGGGGATCTCACCGCCAAAGCCGAACTTAAAAAGGGTGACAGCACCAGTTTGCTGGCTGCGATGGGGCGCATGATCGAACGCCTTACCGCCATCATCGGTGAAGTCCGCTCCTCCGCCGAAGAGTTGGCTGCGGCATCGGAACAAGTATCGGCGGCCTCGACCACGCTCAGTCAAAATTCTTCCGAGCAGGCGGCCAGTGTCGAAGAAACCAGCGCTTCGATGGAGCAGCTGTCGGCGACAGTCAGCCAGAACGCGGAAAATGCCGAAGCGACCGACTCGATCGCATCGAGATCGTCGATCGATGCCACCGAGGGTGGCACCGCAGTGCGGGAAACCGTGGCGGCGATGAAAGCCATCGCGGAAAAAATCAGCATCGTCGACGACATCGCCTATCAGACTAATCTGCTCGCCTTGAACGCAGCCATAGAAGCGGCGCGCGCCGGCGATCACGGCCGCGGCTTTGCAGTGGTCGCGGCGGAAGTGCGCAAACTCGCCGAGCGTTCGCAAGTCGCCGCGCAGGAGATCGGTACGCTGGCCGGTTCCAGCGTTAGCCAGGCCGAGCGCGCCGGACATTTACTCACCGAGCTGGTGCCTTCGATCGGCAAAACCGCTGATCTCGTGAAAGAGATCTCCGCGGCTTCGCAGGAACAACGCAGCGGTCTCAATCAAATCAATAGTGCGGTTTCCGAATTGTCCAAGGCGACGCAAACCAATGCCGCTGCCTCCGAACAATTATCCGCTACCTCCGAAGAGATGAGTGCGCAGGCCTTGCAATTGCAAGAGATGATGCGGTTTTTCAAAACGCACGAACAACCCACCGATGTCGCGTTTGTAAAGGCAGTTACTGCGCCGCGTGCAAATCGCGCCGCGGCACCCGCTGCGCGCGCGCAGGATTCGGTCGATGAGTTCGATACCGCTCAATTCGTAAAATTCTGAGGTGCGATCATGGAGCGTACGAACAATCAATTTCTATTATTCAGTCTCGGTCGCGAAACCTTCGGTATCGCCATCGAGCAGGTCCGCGAAATTATCGAATATCCTGGCCTGACCGCACTGCCGTTGATGCCCGAGTATATCGGCGGTGTGATTAATTTACGCGGCGCGGTGGTGCCGGTGATCGATCTGGCGGCGCGCTTCGGCCGTGCCCCCACCGTGATCAATCGTCGCAGTTGCGTCGTGGTTATCGAATCGCCGGACGGCGCGCAGCGCCCGCTCGGCA
>DATIED010000284.1:0-6978 GCA_035455965.1 Spongiibacteraceae bacterium | reverse complement strand
CTGAGCTTGTGGCGATCGGCCGCGGCGACAATGCCTCTATCCACCGCTTCCGCCAACTGCTCGGCAAACGTGACGCCGCCGATCTCGCCCTTGCGCTGCGCCTTACGCAAAGCCTGCAACGGCGCGTCGATTTCGAGCAGCAGTTGGAAAGTCAGTTCCAGGCGCCCCAGTGCATCGTGCTCGTCGACGCTGCGATAACAACAATCGCTGAGCGCATCGCGCACGCTGCTCGGTGCCATGATGGCGTCGCCGAGTTCCCGCACCAATCGATCCGCGACCGGTGCCACCGGCACACCGAACGGAAACGCCAACAACTTCAGCAGTCCGCCGAGCCAGCGCACAGGAAAATTTGCATAGAATCCCAGCAATGCGTGCTGCGCTTTGACAAACGCCTGTTGCAGCGCGTATTCCGCATGCAGGTCGTTGATCGCGTCGGCCGGCAGCGAGGCGTGATACTTCAGAATACTGCTGGCGATAAACAGTTGACTGAGCGTATCGCCGAGCCGCGCCGATAATAATTCGCGCATTTTCAGCTTGCCACCCATCACCAATAAACCCACATCGGCAGTGATCGCCAATATTGCGCTGAAGCGATCGATGTGCCGATACCAGGGCCGCGCGAAGTCGGGGGCGGCGCGCGGTCCACTATCGAGCCAACGTCCCCACCACCCCAATACCCCCGTGCGCAATAAACGATTGCTGGTGAAACCGATATGTTTGAATAACACCGTATCGAAACGCGCCAGCGTCGCGGAGCTATCCGGCTCCGCGAGCAGTTGAAACTCCTCGAATAAATAGGGATGGCAACGCATCGCGCCCTGCCCGAAAATAATCAGCGAGCGCGTCATGATATTCGCGCCCTCGACCGTAATACCGAGCGGCACCCCTTGATACACCAGGCCAATCGGATTGCGCGGCCCCAGCTGAATGCCGCGCCCACCGAACACATCCATCGCGCGCTCGACAACGTGGCGCATCATTTCGGTGGAGTGATACTTCGCGATCGCGGTCACCACCGCTGGAGAACCCTCGCTGAGACTGCGCGTCACCCACTGCCGCAGCGCCTCCAGCGTATAAGCGCTCGCGGCGATTTCTGCGGTCGCTTCCTGCACGCCCTCGAACCGTCCGACCGAAGTATGGAACTGTTCGCGAATACGCCCAAAAGCGCCTACCGCTCGATAACAAACCTTGCTGCCGGCGGTCGCCACGGCCGGCAGCGAAATACCGCGCCCGGCACCGAGGCAATGCATCAACATGCGCCAACCTTTGCCGGCCATGGCCGGACCGCCGATGATCCAATCGATCGGAATAAATATATCGGTGCCGCTAACCGGCCCGTTCATAAACGGCGCGCTGGGGTTGTGGCGTAAACCAATTTCCACGCCGGGATGATTAGCCGGTAATAACACGCAGGTAATACCGTATTCGGTGCGGTCTTTTGCCGTAGCGGCGCCGCTGGCTGGCGCAGCATTTTCAGCAGTGCGATCCGCACCCGCCGCAGTCGTTTCGAGCAATAAATCGGGATCGAATAATTTGAACGCCAGACCAACCACCGTGGCGACCGGTGCCAGCGTAATCCAGCGCTTGGCGAACGTCAGACGAATTCCCAATACCGTCTCGCCTTCGTGCTGCCCATAACACACCACGCCACGATCCGGAATCGAGCCCGCATCGGAACCGGCCTCGGGGCCGGTCAAACCGAAACAGGGAATTTCCGCACCGCTTGCCAACCCCGGCAGCCAACGCTGTTTTTGCGCGTCGGTGCCGTACGCCAATAACAACTCTCCCGGCCCCAACGAATTCGGCACCATCGCGCTGACCGCGGCGGTGATCGAACGCGTGGCCAGCTTGGTCATCACGCAGCTCTGTGCGTACGGACTAAAACCGAGACCGCCGTATTCGGGCGGAATAATGAAACCGAAAAAACCTTTCTCTTTGAGAAAGCCCCAGACTTCGGGCGGTAAATCTTTTAACTCGTGTTGAATCTGCCATTCGTCGAGCATGTCGCACAGCGTTTCGACTTCGTTGTCGAGAAACGCCTGCTCGCGCGCGGTCAATTGCGGCAGTGCGGTATCGGCAAACCACTGCCAGTCGGGCTTGCCGGAAAATAATTCCTTATCCCACCACGCGGTGCCGGCCTCGAGCGCTTCGCGCTCGGTGACACTCATGGGCGGCAACAGCGTGGCGAGCTGACGTTTTACACGGGCACTGAACAACGGTCGGCGCAGCGCGGGAACATTCAATATAAATAACACCGCGAATAACGGTAACCACAACAGTGGATGCTGCAGCGCAGGGCTCATATAACCCAGCAACCACCAGGCGACTGCCGCCAGCACTGAACCCAACCAGAGCGGCAGTTCGCGATACACAGCGGCCGCCACCAACAATAGCCACAATACTAACGCCAGTAGAAAAGCCATATCCTCTCCCTCGATAGTGCGCGTGCAGCGCGTCGGTCAAGACCACTCGACGCAGTGCGAAAATAGGCGCACGGGCCTACCTTACCGCAAGTTTGCGATAGTGGACTAATTACTTGAGCGGATTTATTGGTGTAGAAATTATTGCAAGGTTAACCAGGCAACAGACAAAGCGCGGCCATTAATAATCCGCATAAATTTGTCTGCCAATACTCGATGTCGTCGACTGCTGCGTCAACGCAGCAAAGGGTTTAAGCAGCGCCAAAACAGCCCGGTAAATCGCACTGGAGCCTGCTGCACGGTCAGACAAATACACTCCTCATAACGCGCAGCCAAGGGTAAATGCTCATCGCCGGGCTCGCGCAGTATAAAATCGCCATCGCTATAAATACCGTATTCATCCGAAAACGAACCGCGCAGCACTACGGTGAATTCCTGTCCGCGATGATCGTGACGCGGGATTTTGCCGCCGGGTTTAACGCGATGTAACGCTACTGAATAATCCTGATCGCCGACCGATAAGTTTGCCGCATGCAAACTGGGTAGCATGCGCGACCATTTCACATTGCGGTATTCGGCACCGATCAATTTGCACAGCGGCTGCGGAATATGATCGACATTATTTTCGATCGCCGACCCTTGTTCGGGCGCAACACTACTCATTGGTGCAACGACCATCGGCTCTTTGACGACCTCCGCAATCTCGTCGCGAGGCTCATCGATGCGCCCCAATATGCGTTGCAACAATTCATCCGCCACCGGCATCGGCTCCAACTGCGCGAACAACAAACCGCCGAGATTTTGCAATAGATCGAGTTGACGGCGGCACTCGCCGCAAAAGCTCAGATGGGTCGACACGCATAGCGCAACCGGCAACGGCAATGTCGCTGCGGCGTATTGCTCCAGCCATGAGAATTCGGGATGGTGCTTCATACCGGCCACTACCTTTCCAACACCAGTTGCAAGCGTTGCATCGCCAAACGAATGCGCGACTTCACAGTCCCCAAAGGCAGATGCAATGTCTCGGCGATTTCGCTGTGCGATTTGCCCTCGATAAAAGCAAGCGCGATGGCTTCGCGTTGCGCCACCGGCAAACTTTGTAAAGATTCGCGCACGCGTTGCTCGGTGGAGCGTTGTTGCAGCATTTGAAAAGGGTTCGCCGCTTCGTCCTCGAGCGGCCAGATATCGTCGATATCCAGCATGCCCGCATGGCGCTTTAATTTGCGCAACAAATCGATGCGCTTGTTGCGCGCGATAGTAAAAATCCAGGTAGCAGCGGCGGATTTGCCGGCATCATAGCTGGTGGCTTTGCGCCAAATCGCCACCATAACCTCCTGCACCAGTTCATCGGCGAACTGACCGGAGCGGTCGGGAATTATGGTCGAGAGACCAAACGCCTTTATCTGTGGCGCAAAATGTTTAAACAGACGTGCGAAGGCCGCCCGATCCTGCTGCGCCACCTGCCGCAAACAATCCCGCCAAATATCGTCTTCGGCATTTTTTGCGTCATGTATCGGAGTCACTTTGCGGGATGCGCTCTCTGCGACGGTTTTATAGAATGATGCCATCATAAAACCTCCGCTCGTATTAAGGAAACTGCTTGTGGAGGAATACGTATCGAAGGTCGCAGCGGATCAACAACCGGCGCATTAATTGGCCACTGCGTGGCGCGACAATTTGCGACGAAGAACTATTGGAAGTGTGATAGAATTTTTTTGCCGTTAACAACTCGGTTCGACAACACAAAATAACACTAAACCTGCGCGCAATGCGCTCGCTAATCTCCACCGCAAACCATCGCGCGGGCGTCGTATAATGGCATTACCCTAGCTTCCCAAGCTAGAGACGAGGGTTCGATTCCCTTCGCCCGCTCCAACCTGACCGCTATTTCTGTGCGGAATTTCCCATCCTGCAACAATGCCATTTTGCGCTCGTCCGCAGATCGGCGCAGAATGCCCACGTTACGCTACATACTGGCCGTCATAAGTGATTCGTCATCAGGAGGTTAGCGAAGATGCGCCATATTCCGCAGATGCTGATTGTCATGACACCCTTTCCGCACCATATCGATGCCTCCGCTTCGTTAACCGCCGCCTCGCAAATGATGGAAGAACACGACATCCATCATCTACCCGTCTTCGAGCACAACGATATTATCGGTGTCATTTCCGCGCGCGACCTGGAGCGGGCGCGGATGCCTGGCCATCCGCTACGCGACGAAACCGAGCTGCGGGTTGCCGATCTGTGCACGGGCCGCCCGTATTTTGTCGATGTCTCGGATCCGTTGGATCGCGTGCTTGATGCGATGGCGGATAAACGTATCGGCTCGGCGCTGGTGCTGAAGGATGGCGATTTGGTCGGCGTTTTCACCTCCATCGATGCGTACCGGCTGTTGGCCAACACCCTGCGCGATCGATTCCCCACCCCCACTCCTGGCACGGAGGCTGCCTAGTTTTTCCTCTCGGGGAGGCAATAATTATCCAGCTAAATTTGCCGCCGGGCTCTGCAATAAAATTTCTACGGTGGGTTGGACAGGCGGATAATCTACCCGCATAATCCGGCCCGCAAGGCATAGCGTTGCCAGGTTCTCGCCGACTGCGAGCTGCATTGCACCGCCTCGTCTCAATCTGGAAATTTCAAGCCGATTAATTGCGCCAGACAGCAATTGGCGTACAAAAATAAATACGGAACCACCACTGAAAGCTGCCGCTGACCCCAGCGTCGCTGCAACTTTCGATTTGAATCTCGCGTCGATGACCCTGCGCCTGCTACATAGCCTGGCGGCGCGACTGAAGGCTGAATGGGGAGCACAGCTCGGTGATTCTGGTACGTGGATTAACACTGCTGCTGATTCTATTGGCGGGTTGGGCGCACGCGGAGGCGCCCACCACCATCGACGCCGGCCAGATGGTGCTACACGAGAGCAGCCAACTGCAACGAACGCCAATGTCGCTAAGCGGAAACTGGCACTTTTTCCCCGGTCGCTGGATCGACTCCACACAACTGGCGCTCGCGGCGCCGCACTCGCACACCGCCATTGTGCCGGGCGCCTGGCCAGCCACAGATACACCTGCCAAGTACGGCACGTACTGGCTGGAAATACTGGTCGACAACGCGATCCACGATCCTTCGATCGTTTACTTCCGGCATCTTTGCGGCGCCAGTACGGTTTACTTTTTCCGCGATGGTGAACCGGCGAGCGCTTTAGCGCACAGCGGCCGCCCCGGCTTAACGCTGGCGAGCGAGCAGCCCGGCGGCGGCGAATTGCTGGCGACCCTGCCGCCTCTGCAACCCGGCCTCTATCACTTACTGATTCAGCAATCGAGCTTCCACTCCCGCAGCGGCGGTATCTGCGGCGCGGTGACGATCGGCGATACCAGCGTGCAGGGACACGCGCAGGTGTTAGTAGTGATAAAAAACACCGTTGTCGCGACGCTGCTGCTCGGTCTGGCGCTCGGCGTATTGGTATTGGGTTCACAGGACGGCGAAAAAACTGCACCGTGGCTGGCGCTGACCTTTACCGCCTGCGCCGTGCTGATCGCATGTACCGGTGGCTTGCTCGATACACTGCTCGACCCCGCCAATACGGCGCGCGCTCAGTGGCGCTTTGGACTTTGCTATATCGCGCTGATTTGGCTGCCGAGCGGCTTGCTGATGTTGTTTCGCGATACGTTTAACGTGCACGTGCCGCGCGCCCTGGGCGTGCTTACAGTGGCGGCGCCCATCCTGCTGATGCTGTTGCTGCCGCTGGCGCCGGGACTGATAACGCCGCTGCCAAAACCGTTGATTTTCTGGCTATGCACGCAGTACGTTTTAGCCTACGGCGTGCTTTTTATCGCCTGCCGGCAGCAGCGGCGCCATGCAATATTGATTGCGCTGGCCAATATTCCGCTGCCATTCGCTATGGCTTATGACTATTACCAATATTTCTACAACGGCCGCCTGGAGATTTTCACCCCGTACGCCATCGCGTTTCTGATCGTCGTGCACGGCGCGCTGTATACCCTTAAGCTCGGTGCCGCCTATCAGCTGGCCGCGCGTTTATCGACGCATCTACAGGATGAAGTGGAACAGCGCACCAAAGAGTTGCGCGATAAAAATCAAAAGCTGGAGCAGGCACAGACCGCATTGCAGCGCGCCAACGAATCGTTGCGCGTGCTATCGATCACCGACGGCCTGACGCAAGTCCACAACCGCATGTACTTCGAACAGCAATTCGAACAGGAGTGGCGACGCTGCGCGCGGCAGGGCTTGTCGCTGTCGGTGTTGATGATCGATGCCGATCATTTCAAAAAACTCAACGACAGTGCCGGTCATTTAATCGGCGATTTGTGCCTGCGCGCCATTGCCCAGGAGATCGAGCACCACTTCAAGCGCGCCGGCGAATTGGTGGCACGCTACGGCGGCGAAGAATTTATCGTACTGTTGCCGGACACCAATCAGAACAAAGCGGTCGCGGTCGCTGAAGGGTTGCGTCTGGCGATCGAAAACTTAATCGTCGAACAGACTGAGCAGCGCTACCGCATCACCATCAGCATCGGTGTCAGCACCACCATTC
>DATIED010000283.1:0-2617 GCA_035455965.1 Spongiibacteraceae bacterium | reverse complement strand
GATAGCCATAAATCACCTAATTGCACAACTAGTTATCGGACTGGCCTATGACTTGCACTCTTAAAAACTAATTAAAAATTTTAATATTTCTGTCGACTAATAATTATGAATTATTCGTACTGGGCGATTGTAATCGGCCTTCTATTGATCGTCACCGCAATATCCAGCTCGTGGATGGAACGATTACCGCTGAGCACTGCCATGCTCTACCTGGCAGTGGGCTATGCGATCGGCCCGGCGGGTATCAATCTATTAATGGTCGACTTATATCGAAACGCCCCTCTTCTCGAACATATCACCGAGGCGTCATTATTAATTTCGCTTTTTTCCGCAGGTTTAAAGTTGGGTTTGCCGCTCGCAGATCGGCGCTGGTTGTTACCGGTACGCCTGGCCACTTTCGGTATGCTGCTTACGGCTTTATTTATAGCTGCGCTGAGCGCGGCTTGGTTAAATCTACCTTATATCGGCGCCCTGCTGCTGGCCGCCATATTGGCGCCCACCGATCCGGTGCTCGCCGCAGGCGTCCAGGTCGCCGACAGCAGCGATCGCGATCGCCTGCGTTTCAGTTTGACCGGCGAAGGCGGACTTAACGACGGCACCGCGCTGCCGCTACTGATTCTGGCGTTTAATTTATTTACTTTCGATCATACCCAGGCATGGGCATGGCATTGGCTATTGGTCGATGTGTTGTGGTCGCTGGCCGCAGGTATAGCCATCGGCGGCATATTAGGTAAGTGTATTGGCATGTTGGTCGTGCACTTGCGTGTGCGCCAGCAGGAAGCCATCGGGCTCGACGAATTCCTCGCACTGGGACTTATCGCCTTAGCCTACGGTGCCGCTACCATCGCCCACGCCTCTGGGTTTCTAGCAGTTTTCGCGGCAGGCACTATGTTGCGGCACAGCCGCAAAGAACCCACCGCGGAAACATTGGTAACTTTCCTGGAGGGTGAAACGCGCGGTCGCGAAGCAGCCCGCAAGTTGGCGACCCACCCTACGCATGCCGCTACATTCATGATGAAAGCGGTGCGTGGCTTCAATGAGCAACTCGAGCATATCGGCGAAGTGGCCGTGGTACTAATTGTTGGCGCGCTGCTTCCTGCAGTTTCCTTAAATAGCAAACTAGCTATTTTTATCTTGCTGTTATTTTTAGTGATACGGCCACTGGCTATGTGGCTCAGTCTATGGCGCGCTCCTGTCAGCAACGATCAGCGCGTACTCGTCTCCTGGTTTGGCATACGCGGCATAGGTTCTATTTATTACTTACTGTTTGCAATCAATCATCGGCTACCTGCTTCCTTGCTGACTCCCATCGCTGCGATCGTACTAATGACAGTGACCTGCTCAATTATTGTGCACGGGATATCCGTGACTCCCTTCATGCAAATTTACGCCGTCCGCCGCGGCAAACGTTGAATAAAAGCGATGATAATCGGTAATTATTGCTGGATTGCGACGTCTTTTACCGCATGTGAAAGCTGCCGAGCATGACACCTGCGCTAAAGCTGGCTCGGCGCGCTGTTTTTGCTGGTATAAATTTTGCCTGATCCAAAATGATAAAATAATTCAGGAGTCACTTATGTCCGTAAAAAATTTGCATGTTGCTCGTGCTACAGCATTTCGTGGAAACTGGCTGTATGGCTTGGCCTGCAGCTTCGCGCTGCTATGCGCACAGTTATCCGCTCCACTGCACGCAGCAGAAAAACAACCCATTACCGACGATACATTTGTACACGAAGCCTTCGCGAGCGCACAAGCCGAAATTATATTGTCGCAAATTGCATTGGAAAAAAGTCAAAATGGCGGCCTGAAAAAAATCGCAAAAATCATAATTAAAGATAACCATGCTGCCAACGACCAATTGCGCACGCTGGCAGATGCGAGAAAATTACCAGTGCCGACTGTGTTGAATAAAGACAATCAACAGAAAATCGAACAACTAAAGAATATCGATAAAGAAAATTTCGATACAACCTACCGTGGCAATATTCAGCGCACTCACGACATCGCCATAGAGCTCTTCGATCGTGTCGCAAAAAACCCACGCGCCGATGCAGAACTGCGAGTATTCGCCACCCAACGGCTGGCGCTCTATAAAAAGCACAGTCAAATGATCGCCAAGCTTAACCTGCCTCCAGCCAAGGTCGCCCAACAACAGGCGAGCCGCTGAGCTGGTCGACTTTCATGGCAAATCATGTCGTGCCTACAGCTGGCGATAAGGTATAAGATGAGTAACTTTGCGATTGGTCATTATTTTGTGCCAGCAGGTCAGCTTTCAGAATGCAGGGTTCCGGAAATAGAAGGCTCTGAGAAGCAGAGAGCCTCAAACTCCGTACGCCGGGATACAGTTCGCAGCTTTCTTTTTCGGGTTCAGTTATAAAAATATCGACTTTAAATGCTCTTGGCTAATGCTCTTTAAATCCGGCCAGCGGTTGCTTAGGATTGAAACTAATTATCGAATTTGTGATGCAATACTTTATGGCCATTGCAGCGTATTTTTATCGAAATTGTATTGTTAATTTGATAACGTTTTAATTTGCCCTTCGCGACGAATCAGTAACGACAGGAAATCGACCGCCAAATGCCTCATGTTTTAATAGTTGACGACGACATTGATGCC
>DATIED010000282.1:0-3158 GCA_035455965.1 Spongiibacteraceae bacterium | reverse complement strand
AGTAATGACATGCGCACAATGACCATAAAGTGGCTTAAGAAGCAAAAGCGCGTTGCGCTACCCCGTCGCCAGCAGCCCACCCTAAAATCCGGCCCTGCATGCCTGCGCTTATGTACACTCAGCTCGCGAGCCGAAGCCAGTCTTAGCGCACCACGGTAGACTTTAAGTCGATCAAATAACTATTAGCTTCGAATATGGGCAATTGTTGGACATGGCGGTATTAGGAAGTGTTACCTAAATTTAATCCTGCAATTCTCTGTTAAACACCCATTTGTTACTTCTGGACGATTTCTTACTCATCGGTAACGTTAAGTAAAAATTATATTATTTTCAGTGTATTAAAAAACGAACATAAACCAAATGTCACATAAACTTATAACCATTGTTATGGGTAAAGTAACAAAAAATTAATGGAAAACGATTGACCAAGCAGAGATCGATCGTTACTATTTGTATCAGAAGGTAACAAACAGACTGAAACTGGTCACAAGCTAGTGACAGTCATCACCCAGTAAGGAGAAGGCCCATGAGGCGAATAGCTGTAGTAGCAATGTTGGTAAGCGTATTAGCGGGAGCGGTTGGTGCCGAAGGCGTCATCAAAGCGGTACAAAACTCCAACTTACCGAAAGGTAGTGTCACCGTCGAAGAAATACAGACGGTAGTAGCGGAAGCAGAGGTTTTGAGTAGCGCCGACAACGAAGCGTTACGCAATGCCGCCAAACCATCTGTCAAATCAACGCAGGATCTCGCTTATGCGATGCACTGAGTCTTAAACACCGGGGTCAATTCGATCCCGGTTTTTCTTTTTTCCTCCAATCAATACCGTCTACGACCCATCGTCAACGCTCTAAACAGCCCTGCATCGACGCTCCGAGCTGCCTATAAAACTCTACGATACCCGCTCTCAACGGCACCTCAACCGCCATCGAATCGATTATTGCCACACGCAACTGCCGGTCTTTCAGTAGCGTCAGTAAAACTCGCGGCGGCGCAACTGGCTCGCGCATCACACAAGAAATCTCCCCCATCTCTAACAGAGAATTGATTTGCGCGATATGTTGAGCACTTGGCGGTAAATCAGCCATATCAGTTAGTGCAGCCAGGTGCTTGAGATTATACCGAGCCTCGAAGCGACCATACGCATCGTGCGCCACAAGATAACCCGCGGGCGGCTTGATGTTTTCAAACTGTTGATGCAGCCGTTTATTCTCGGCAATTAGCGCTGCCTCTAAACGCGCCGCGTTGGCGTGCAACACTTCGCTGTGAGTTGGCGCCAACACACCCAAAACATCAGCCATTTTGTGCCCGATTGCAGCTGCCAACAACGGATCCATCCACAGATGGGGATCGCCGACAGCAGCCGTTTCCTGCTGTAGCGAAACGACCTGTATGCATTGTGGCAAAGAAGATAATACCGGCTGCAGAAATATTTCCAGGGCTGGCCCAACCCAGAAGATTACATCGGCCCGCTCCAGCTTGCTGCGATCGGATGGCCGCAACTGATAATCGTGCGGAGACATTCGGGGATCCAACAACACATCTATTTGCTGCACATCGCCGGTAATCTCCGCCGCTATCAACTGCAGCGGCTTGATCGTAGTAAGCACTCGCAGTTGCGGCTCGCTCGCACACAGGCGACCAGAAACGAACAGAATAGAAAATAAACAGAATATCCAACTACGACAGCACCAAGTATTCAATCGCTCTGGCCTCGCGCGCAAAAAAGTGTAATAGTATAACATTTGGCCAAGACTACACAGCATGAGCACATCGAAGTCCAATCTCGCTTTTCGCGCGCACAACCATGCGAACTGTATAGACAGCGCCCTTAGTACCGCCAAGCGCCTATGCGAGGAACGAGCGGTGCGCCTGACTCCACTGCGCGAACAAGTTCTTCAGCTAGTCTGGCAAAGCCATAAACCACTCGGTGCCTACGCGATTTTGGATTTACTGGCCGAGCAACCGGGAGAAAAAAAGCGTCGCCAGGCACCGCCTACGGTCTATCGTGCCCTGGAGTTTTTACTCGAGCATGGCTTGGTCCATCGCATTAATTCGCTGAACGCATTTATCGGCTGCTCGCAACCGCGCGCGCAACACCACAGTCATTTCCTGATTTGCCAACAATGCAAAAGTACTGTCGAGGTCATCGATACCACACTAGATAAAGCCATTCACGAATTGACTCAAGAGGCTCAATTCGTCGCAGACAGCACTTTCGTAGAAATCACCGGTCACTGCTCGGCCTGTCGTCGGAAGGCACAATGAAAGAAATTTTATTGAGGCTCGATCGCGTTTCCGTGCAGCTATCCAATCGCGTCATCCTGGAGGCCGTATCGCTGGAGCTGGGCCGCAGCGAAATTGTTACCGTAATCGGCCCGAATGGCGCAGGTAAGTCCACCCTGGTAAAAGTAGCACTCGGCCTGCTCAAGCCAGCGCAAGGCACAGTGGAGCGCAGCAATGGTTTACGTATTGGCTATATGCCACAACGTTTACAAATCGACGCGAGCCTACCGCTAACCACTCAACGATTTTTACAATTGGGCGGCGCGAATAAGCATGTTGCTGCGACAGCACTCGCCGAAGTTGAAATGGCCGGTATGGAAGAACAGCCATTGCAAGCGCTATCGGGTGGGGAACTGCAACGGGTGTTGCTGGCGCGGGCTTTATTGCGCGAACCCGACGTGCTGGTCCTCGACGAGCCCGTACAAGGCGTCGATCTTGCCGGCCAACTCGCCATGTATGATCTGATCGGCACATTGCGGCAACGCCATCGCTGCGGTGTGTTAATGGTTTCTCACGATCTGCATTGGGTGATGGCAAAAACCGATCATGTGGTCTGCCTCAACCAACACGTATGCTGCCAAGGACACCCAGAACAGGTTGGCAACGATCCTGCCTATCGAGCACTATTTGGCGACAACACTCGCAACATTGCGCCCTATCACCACCACCACAATCATGAGCATGGTATTCACGGCGAAGTCATGACTGAGGTGACCCACGATGCCTGATTTTTTACTTTACGCCGCAGCGGCGGGATTAATCGTTGCCATGGTCGCCGGGCCACTGGGCACGCTGGTGGTGTGGCAGCGGCTAGCTTACTTTGGCGATACATTGGCGCACTCGGCTTTATTGGGAACAGCATTGGGACTGCTGCT
>DATIED010000281.1:0-9620 GCA_035455965.1 Spongiibacteraceae bacterium | reverse complement strand
CCAATCGCACGGTGGATAAAGCACAGCAGTTGGCGCGTAGTTTTGGCGATCTCGGCGAAGTGCGCGCCTGTCGTTTCGAGGGTTTGGCCGGCAATCAATTCGATATCGTGATCAATGCCACCAGCGCCAGTTTGGCCGGCGAGTTGCCGCCCTTGCCCGGCGATATGCTCAACGACGGCTGCTGTTGCTACGATCTGATGTACGGTGCCGAGCCGACGCCCTTCATGTGTTGGGCGGCCAGCGAGATGGCGTGGGCTGTGGCCGACGGTTTGGGCATGCTGGTCGAACAGGCGGCCGAGTCGTTTTGTATCTGGCGCGGCGTGCGTCCCGACACGCGGCCGGTGATTGAAATGTTGCGCGGCAACCTTACTTAGCTCTCCAGGGCGCTGCGATGTCCGGCGGCGCTGCATTTACTCTCCGCAGTAGTGGGAAACAGAATCATGTCCGTCGATAACTCCAGGCTTAATCCGTTGCTGATCGATGCCGAATTACCGCCGTTCGCGGTGCTGCAGCCGCAGCATGTCGGGCCGGCATTGAGCGAGCTACTCGCATCGAATCGACGCGCTATAGAAACTCTGTTAGACGAATTGCAGCAACCCAGTTGGCAAACGCTGGTGCTGCCGTTGGAAGAGCTCGAGGATCGTCTGGAAAAGGCCTGGGCACCGGTCGGTCATCTGAATGCGGTGACCAATACGCCCGAATGGCGTCAGGCATACGAAGCGGTGTTGCCCAAACTGACCGAATACGGCACCGAGTTGGGCCAGAACCGCCGCCTGTTCGAGGCCTATGAAAAGCTTGCGCAAAGCAGCGAATATCAAGCGCTCGACGAGGCGCGGCGCAAAGTGATCGACAACGCGCTGCGCGATTTTCGTTTGTCCGGCGTTGCGTTGGAGGGTGCGGCAAAACAGCGTTATGGCGAGCTGAAGCAACGCCTTGCAGAATTGAGTACGCGCTTTTCCAATAACGTGCTGGACGCAACCCAGGGTTGGTTTAAACATGTCGCCGATGAAGCGGCGGCTGGACAATTACTGCGCGGCATCCCGGATATGGCATTGCAGGCGTATCGGCAGGCGGCACAGACACGCAATCTCGAAGGCTACGTGTTGACGCTTGATGCGCCTGCCTATATGCCAGCGATTCAATACGCGGAGGATCGCGAGTTGCGCGCTGAATTGTACGCTGCGTACACCACGCGCGCTTCCGAGCAGGGGCCGCAGGCCGGTCGCTGGGATAACTCGCCATTGATGCAGGAAATATTAGCGCTGCGGCACGAGTTGGCGCTGTTGCTTGGCTTCGCGAATTACGCCGAGCTATCGCTGGCAACGAAGATGGCGAGGAGCCCGACGGCAGTAGTAGATTTTTTAGAGGATTTGGCGCAGCGCTCGCGCACGTTGGCGGAGATTGAGTACGCCGAATTAAAAACTTTCGCGGCCGCCGAGCTGGGCATAGCGGATTTACAGGCATGGGACGTTCCGTATGCCAGCGAAAAATTGCGGCAGGCGCGCTACGCGCTATCGCAGGAGGAGCTGCGGCCGTATTTTCCGGCACACAAAGTGATCGACGGTTTATTTGCAGTGGTAGAAAAATTGTTCGGCGTGCAGTTTGTCGTCGATGCAACGATTGCGACCTGGCATACCGACGTGCAGGTATTTAATGTGCTGCGCGGCGGCGAGTTGATCGCGCGCTGTTATCTCGATCTGTATGCGCGCAGCGGCAAGCGCGGCGGCGCGTGGATGGACAACTGCCGCTCGCGACGCCTCAGGAAAAATGGCGAGCTGCAGTTACCGGTGGCATTTCTAACCTGCAATTTCACGCCGCCATCGGCGACCGAGCCATCGCTGTTGACGCACTCCGAAGTGACGACACTGTTTCACGAGCTCGGGCACGGCTTGCATCATATGCTGACGCGTATCGACACTGCGCCGGTGGCCGGTATCAATGGCGTTGCCTGGGATGCGGTCGAGTTACCCAGCCAATTTATGGAAAACTGGTGTTGGGAGTTGGCGGCGATACCGCTGATTTCCGGCCACTACCAAACCGGCGCAACCCTGCCGCCGGAGCTGCTCGATAAAATGCTCGCCGCCAAAAACTTTCAGGCCGGCATGATCATGATGCGGCAACTGGAGTTTTCGCTGTTCGATTTTAAATTGCACCGCGATTACGACGCCGCGCAGCCCCGGTCAATTCAGGCTGTGCTCGATGAGGTGCGCACGCAGGTTGCAGTGTATGCACCGCCCGCCTTCAATCGTTTTCAGCACAGTTTTTCGCATATTTTTGCCGGCGGTTACGCCGCAGGTTATTACAGTTACAAATGGGCTGAAGTGTTATCGGCGGATGCGTTCTCGCTGTTCGAGGAGAATGGTATTTTTGATCGCGAGACCGGACGGCGGTTTTTACACGAGATTCTCGAGCGCGGCGGCGCGCGCGAACCAATGGTTCTATTCGAGGCGTTTCGCGGTCGCCAGCCGCAGGTCGACGCGCTGTTGCGCCATAACGGTATCGGAGTGCAGGCGGCATGATCAAGCGACGCTTTATCGCCGGTGCGGTGTGTCCGCGCTGCGCACAGATGGATAAAGTCGTGATGTACGATGACGATATGGGCCAGCGAGTGCGGGAATGCGTCAGCTGCGGCTATCGCGATGCGTTGGACGAAAACGGCCAGCCCAGCGAGTTAAAAACGCGCGTTAATCAGCCGCGGCCGGGCGAGCCGGTGCTGGCTCACGAAGACGAGGTGACCATTGTGCGGCTACTCGATCCCAATCCAGGTACCAAGCGCCGCGATCATTAGCGGCCGCGGGCGGCGCGTTCGCAATAATGACTGGCGACCGAGGGTTATAAATAGAGGTATTAGATGCAGCTCCGGATCGCCAGATCGCCCGCTACAACCAGAAAACACGTCGAGACTAATATCTTTGCTTCATTGTGCCGATCGAGTGGCTGTTGGTGGCTCATTGATTGGCGCCCGCTGTTTTTTTGAGCAGCAGTCTCGGCGCCCGGCCATCCTTTTTGCGGAATGTCATTTATGATGCCGGCGCGCAACCGTCGCGATTTTTGTCGAGCGTATTATTTGAGCCTAGATATTTACGCGTTCTGCGCTATATTTTGTGGTCGATAAAGACTTCTTCTGTCACATCTTGCGTTATCGATCGCAGTCGCGATTCTCCCAAGTATTTGTGAGGCAATTTTGTGGCATAAGACTTTGCGTCGAGGTTATAATCGCGGCGTTTTGCCGCACCCCGATGTCGCTAGCGGTGAATGCGAGTTGTCGGTGGTAGCTCTTTACCACCCCGCAATTTACTCAACCAATATGCTCAGCACCTGTCCGGCGCGAGTCAATAAGGCTCCGCAGTCGGTTGTGCTGTTGGGTATTTTTAGCGGCGACGTGGGCCACAATTATTATTAACTTACCTTGGAGACACGGGAGATGTACCTAAAAGCGAAGCGGCTTTACCAGCTAGCGCTTGGTCCTGTGCTGTTGCTACTCAGCCTGGTTGCCACCAACGCATGGGCCACCGATGCCCTGCCTTGGCGTCGTCGATTCCAAACCAACCTGACGGTTGGCGCAACGGATATCGGCAAGCAAATCTACGATTTACACATGTTCGTATTCTGGATTTGTGTCGTAATCGCAGTGATCGTATTCGGCGTCATGTTTTACACGATCTACGCGCACCGCAAATCGCGCGGTTCGGTAGCGGCTCATTTCCATGAAAGCACTGCGCTGGAAATCGCCTGGACGGTCGTGCCGTTTTTGATTTGTATCGTATTGGCGGTGCCTGCCACCAGCACTCTGCTGGCAATCTACGATACCAAAAACGCCGATCTCGATGTCATGATCACCGGCTATCAATGGAAGTGGAAGTACGAGTACATCGATCCGCAAGGTAATAATGTCAGCTTCTTCAGCTCTTTGCGCACGCCGCAATCGGAGATCTATAACGAGGAAGCGAAAGGTCAGGATTATCTGCTCGATGTCGATGAGCCGATGTACCTGCCGGTCAACAAAAAAATACGCTTCCTGGTAACCGGCAACGACGTTATCCACTCCTGGTGGGTGCCCGAGCTGGCGGTCAAGCGCGATGCGATTCCAGGCTTCGTCAACGAAGCCGCTGCGCACCCGATCAAAACCGGTATCTATCGCGGCCAGTGCGCGGAGCTCTGCGGCAAGGATCACGGCTTTATGCCGATCGTGGTCAATGTCGTATCCGAGGACGAATACAACACGTGGCTGGGCAAAAAGAAAGCCGAAGCAGTCGAGTTGAAAGCGTTGATGGAGAAGGATTTCACGGTCGCCGAACTGGTTGAGCGCGGCAAGGGCGTATACGATCGCACTTGCGTGGCCTGCCACGGCGCCAACGGCGAGGGCGGTGTCGGTAAAGCGATTGCCAAGAGCCCGATTGCCACCGGCGATCTCAAAGGGCACCTCGATATCGTTGTGCACGGCAAGCCCGGTACTGCCATGCAGGCATTCGCCGGTCAGTTGAGCGAAGTCGATCTCGCCGCCGTTGTTACCTACGAGCGCAATGCATTCGGCAACAACATGGGCGATAAAGCCACGCCTATCGATGTCTACAAACTCAAGAAAGGTCAGTAGGAGCATTCACTATGAGTAATCAACACGTGGGTGAGCACCATCACGGACCTGCGCAAGGTTTCACCCGGTGGCTCTACACCACCAACCATAAAGATATCGGCACACTGTACCTGTGGTTCAGTTTTGCGATGTTTATTCTGGGCGGCTCGTTCGCGATGGTTATTCGCGCCGAGTTGTTCCAGCCCGGTATGCAGTTGGTACGGCCGGAATTCTTCAATCAGATGACCACCATGCACGGTCTGGTGATGGTGTTCGGTGCCATTATGCCGGCCTTCGTCGGTCTGGCGAACTGGATGATTCCGATGATGATTGGCGCGCCGGACATGGCGTTGCCGCGCATGAACAACCTGAGCTTCTGGATTCTGCCGTTTGCTTTTGCAATGCTGGCATCCACGCTGCTCATGGACGGCGGCGCGCCCAACTTCGGTTGGACGTTCTACGCACCGCTGTCGACGACTTATGCGCCACCGAGCGTGACGTTCTTCATCTTCGCGGTCCATATCATGGGTGCGTCGTCGATCATGGGCTCGATCAACATTATTGCGACCATTATCAACCTGCGCGCTCCCGGCATGACCTACATGAAAATGCCGCTGTTCGTATGGACCTGGTTTATTACCGCGTTCCTGCTGGTTGCTGTAATGCCAGTGCTGGCGGGCGCTGTAACCATGATGCTGATGGATATTCACTTCGGCACCAGCTTCTTCTCGGCAGCTGGCGGCGGCGACCCGGTACTGTTCCAGCACGTGTTCTGGTTCTTCGGTCACCCGGAAGTTTATATCTTGATTCTGCCGGGTTTCGGCGTGGTATCGCAGATCATCCCGACCTTCGCACGCAAGCCGCTGTTCGGTTACGCGTCGATGGTTTACGCGACCGCGGCGATCGCTTTCCTGTCGTTCATCGTGTGGGCTCACCACATGTATACGGTCGGTATGCCGGTGGCCGGTGAGTTGTTCTTCATGTACGCGACGCTGCTGATTGCGGTACCGACCGGCGTGAAAGTGTTCAACTGGATCACTACGATGTTTCGCGGTTCGATGACCTTCGAAACGCCGATGTTGTTTGCGATTGCTTTTATCTGCTTATTTACGGTCGGCGGTTTGTCGGGCGTAATGTTGGCGATGGCTCCGGTCGACTTCCAGTATCAGGACACCTACTTCGTTGTTGCGCACTTCCATTACACCATGGTGGCCGGTGCAATCTTCAGCTTGACCGCTTCGGTGTATTACTGGCTGCCGAAATGGTGCGGCCGCATGTACAACGAAACGATGGGTAAGACGCATTTCTGGATTTCGTTTGTCGGCTTCAACCTGACTTTCTTCCCGCAGCATTTCGTCGGCTTGGCCGGCATGCCGCGTCGGGTACCGGATTACGCATTACAGTTCGCCGACTTCAACATGATGTCGTCGATCGGGGCGTTTATCTACGGCTCGAGCCAGATTCTGTTTTTGTTTAACGTGATCCGCACCATTCGTGCCGGCAAGCCGATCAGCGAGCCGAAAGTATGGGACGGCGCGCAAGGTCTGGAATGGACGTTGCCGACACCGGTTCCATATCACACGTTTACAACTCCTCCCGAAGTGAAATAGCGCTTCGGCTGGATTCTGAAAAAGCACGGACGCTCTTTCGCGCAGTGTTTTTTTAGAGAGCGATAGCCGCTCTCGAGGCGAGTAACAGTTATGGCGTTCAGCGGTATCGCCAAGACGACGGGTAAATTAGCGGTTGTCGTCGTCGCCATGTTTGCGTTTGTATTCGTGGTGATGGTGCCGCTGTATAACACCCTCTGCCAGGCGTTGGGTTTGAACGGTAAATACAGCGGCAAACAGTACGAAGTGGTGCAGGCAAAAGTCGATACCACGCGCACGGTCAAAGTGCAGTTCGTCGCCGTTAACGCTGAAGGTATGCCGTGGCAGTTTCAGCCGATGCAGGCGAGTATCGATGTGCATCCGGGCGCGGTAAATACCGTTGAGTTCTACGCTAAAAATGTCACCGATAAGGATATGGTGGCGCAGGCAGTGCCGAGCTTCGTGCCGGCGCAGGCGGCGCAGTACTTCCATAAGACGGAGTGCTTTTGTTTTCGCCGCCAACCGTTGCTGGCGGGTGCCGATGCTAAATTGCCGATGCAGTTTATCGTCGACCAGGCACTGCCGGCGGCAATAACCGATATTGCGTTGTCGTACACTATTTTTGATGTGACGGCGATGGATAAGGCCGACCAGGCTGTCACCAATCGCTAATTAGTTTTAGATATTTTCTCGATCAGAGAATAGCGGAGATACACCATGGCAGTTCACGATAATTCGGGGTACGAGCATTACTACGTGCCGGACCAAAGCAAGCTGGCGATCTGCGCCGCGTTCAGTCTTTTTCTGAGCGTATACGGTGCGGCTACTTTCATTAATCACCACTCGCATCACGCGGGCGAGCCCAGCCATTCCGGTTTGATTCTATTCGCCGGTCTGGCCTGTTTTATCGCCACGCTGTTCGTATGGTTCCGCACGACCATCCGCGAAAATATGGCGGGTTTAAACAGCGCGCAAATGAAGCATTCTTATGTGCTGGGCATGCAATGGTTCATCTTCAGCGAAGTCATGTTTTTCTGTGCATTCTTCGGTGCATTGTTCTACGTGCGTAACTTTGCCGGCCCCTGGCTGGCAGGTTTAGGCGACAAGCCAATGAACACGCTGATATGGCAGGGTTTCCAATACCAGTGGCCACTGATGCATACACCCCAGGATGCGATCGGCGGCGTGGCCAAGCAATACTTCGCGAATAATGGCGTGTTCAGCGGGCCGCACGAAAACTTGTCGTTCCCCGGCTGGAGCAAAATGTTCCACTGGTTGCCGCTGTGGAACACGATCGTGTTGTTATCGTCCAGCTTCACCGTGCACATCGCACATATGGCCATCAAGGAAAATAACCGCGCCAAGTTGAAATTGTGGCTGGGTATTACCGTTGCGCTTGGCTTGACCTTCGTGTTTTTGCAGTACAACGAATACCACGAAGCGTTCAACGAGTTGGGGCTGACGCTGAAATCGGGAATTTACGGTACCACTTTCTTTATGCTGACTGGCTTCCACGGCTTCCACGTCATCATGGGTGCAACCATTTTGTTGGTGCAGTTCCTGCGCGCCAATGTCGGCCACTTCACTGCAGAGGATCAGTTTGGTTTTGAAGCGGCCTCATGGTACTGGCACTTTGTAGACGTGGTTTGGGTTGGCTTGTTCCTGTTCGTTTACATTCTGTAGTTAGCTTGAAGGTTTAGTGTGAGGGTTCCGCCGTGGGCGTTGCTAATCGAGCATCCCACGGCGCATTAGAACCGAGCTGCCCCGTATAGACGCCGTAAATCAAAAAGCCCATCAGCAGTGCAGCCAAAATCAATCGCACCGAAAGCGAGTTCCAGGTGCGATAACTACTGCCTCTATCTTTTAGCAAAAATACATAGCCGCTGAACAAGCTCACTACCAGGGCGATGAACAGCAGGACGATGATTACTTTGATCCACATGAAAAAACCCTCCAGGGAGCGCTTCGCGCCAGCGTGCAAGGATCCAGTATACACAAACGTCTTATTGGCGCTCGCGTGCTAATACGGTGAATCGTATGCGGCTAATCTGGAAACTGCACTGGCCCACCACGCTGTTCGCACTGGCGTTGTTGCCGCTATTTCTAGGTCTTGGCCGTTGGCAGTTGCAACGCGCGGACCAAAAAGCCGCGGCGCAAATCGCTTTCGAAGAACGCGAAAATGCACTGCCGCAAGACGTATCGCAACTGCCCGCCGAGCCGGAGCTCTATACTCGCGTCGCTGCAACGGGACATTACGACAACGCGCACAGCTTTCTGCTCGACAATCGCATTTTGCATGGCCGTTTTGGTTATGAAATTATCACGCCTTTTGTGTTGGAACAAAGCAATGCGCAGCGGGACGCGCGCCATTTATTGGTAAATCGCGGGTGGATCGAGGGTGATCCGGCGCGAGTGCAACGCCCGAGCATTGCTGCAGTCGAAGGCACGGTGCAGATAACGGCCTATATTTATCGCGATGGCACCAAGATGACTTTTTTCGGCAATGGCCAGGAGCAGCAGTGGCCCAAGCTGATACAGAATTTAATCGTCGATGATTTGCAGCGGCAACTCGGCACGCCGACCTACCCCTTTATTCTGCGACTCGATGCAAGTAGTGCCGGTGCGCTTCGCACCGAATGGCAGATTGTCAGCATGGGGCCGGAGCGGCATATCGCCTATGCGGTGCAATGGTTCGCAATGGCGCTGACATTAATCGTCGTTTGGCTGCTGACCAGCAGCAATTTATGGCAATTGATTAGAGGAAATAAATCGTGAGCATCGATGTAGCCAAAACCAAGCGCAATATCCGCGTGCCAGCATTAATTCTTGGCTCGTTGGTGTTGGTCATATTCGCTTCGACATTATTATTTCGCGCATCCGTTTTGGGCACAATCAATTTGCCTGAGCTGTTGGGCACCAAGAATAACGGTACGTTGATCAAGCCGCCGCAACCGCTCGCCGATTTACCGTTGCAGGTTGCCGGCGGCGATAAGTTTCAATTCGATGCGCTGCCGAAACAATGGACACTGCTGATTCCCGTCGCCAATCATTGCGACGAACAATGCCAGCAGACGCTGTATATCACTCGCCAGTTACATATAGCGCTCGGCAAAAATGCCGAGCGCGTGCGGCGCTTTTTAGTGACGACGGAATATCCGCTCGATGCGGATTTCGAACACCTCCTGACCGAGCATCCAAAACTGCAAGTGTTGAGCGCGGATGCGACAGCATTCACGCAATTTTTCGCCAAGGCCGGCCTGCAGCCGCTACGCGATCGCCAATATTTTATTGTCGATCCTAACGGTTGGGTGATGATGTATTACAACAACGAACATAACGGTAAAGCCGTTATGACGGACCTGAAATTCTTGCTGACCAATTCGCACGAAAACGAGGATCGCGGTTAATGGCGTTGTTCAACGATTCGCAAAATCGTAAACCGGGCTTTCGCTTGGCGTTGA
>DATIED010000280.1:0-5281 GCA_035455965.1 Spongiibacteraceae bacterium | reverse complement strand
GTCGCAATTGCGCGGCGAGAAATTCATCGGCTTCGCCCTGATCGATCAAGATCGGATACGGCAATGCTTGTTGTGCCAGCAGTACGCTGCTGTCGTGCTGCCGCCAAAGCGCTGGGTCGTCGCCGAGATACGCGTTAAATGCTTTCTGGCCCCACGCACATTGCGTCGGCGCACAGATCGGCGAGAAGGCCGACACCGAGCGATACTTTTGCGGATTTTTTAAGGCAATCGTCAATGCGCCGTGGCCGCCCATCGAATGCCCAAAAATTGCGCGGCGGCCGCCATCGAGCGCATAGCGATTTTCCAACGCTGCCGGCAACTCATCGACGATGTAATCGTACATGCGAAAATGTTGCGCCCACGGCGCCTGGGTCGCATTGAGATAAAAGCCTGCGCCCTGCCCCAAATCCCAACCGGCATCGTCGGCGACGTCCGTGCCACGCGGGCTGGTATCCGGCGCCACCAGCGCTACACCCTGCTCGGCGGCATAACGCTGCGCGCCGGCCTTGGTCACAAAATTTTGATCGTTACAGGTTAAGCCGGACAGCCAGTACAACACCGGCACCGCGCCACGCTCGGCTGCGGGCGGCAAATAGAGCGACAGGGTCATTTCGCATTGCAAGACCGTCGAGCGATGGCGCAGGCGATGCTGCCAACCGTCGAAACATTTATTGGAAGCAATAATTTCCATCGCTATATTTTCCTCGGAGGCGTTACGGTGGAGCGCGCTAGTCTAGCGTAAATAAAACGCCGCGGCGCAAACGCAGCCGCCGCATTACTCTTGCAACAGCTATCGATGCGCTCCGCAAAAGTGCGCGCCGCAATTGATATGCGATAGAATCTCCGCGCAATATTGCAGTGTTTGTAGGTAGTAGATTCATGCAAAAATTTATCGGCTCGAATGGCATTGGCCTGCGCGCCAGCGTACACGGTAATCCCGCCGACCGGCCGGTGCTGCTATTGCACGGCGGTGGCCAAACCCGCCATGCCTGGCGCGATGCCGCGCTCAAACTTGCCGAACAGCATTTTTATGCCATTGCGCTGGATGCGCGCGGACACGGCGATAGCGAATGGGCACCGGACGGCAATTACTCGATCGATACCTTTGTCGGCGATCTGCGCGCCGTCATTGCCACGCTGACGCAAAAACCGGCCATCGTCGGTGCATCGCTGGGTGGACTCACCGCGCTGGTCGCGCTCGGCGAAAGCACGGCTGAGCTCGCCTGTGCACTGGTGCTGGTCGATGTAGTGCCGAAACTCGATGTGCAGGGCACGCAGAAAATCACCGCGTTTATGAGCGCGCATCCGCATGGTTTTGCAACGCTACAGGAAGCCGCCGATGTAATTTCGACGTATATGCCGCAGCGTAATCGCCCGCGCAGTCTGGAGGGTTTAAGTAAAAATCTGCGTGAAAAAGCCGATGGCCGTTTTTACTGGCATTGGGATCCCCGATTTCTAAGCCGAGCGACCGATATCGATCGCGCCACGTTCTTTGCCCGCATCGCTGCCGCTGCCAGCAATGTGAAAATTCCGACCTTACTGATTCGCGGCGAGCTCAGCGAAATAGTCAACGATGCCGGCGTCGAAGATTTCAAAGCCTTAATGCCCGAGGCCGAATACGTCAATCTGCAAGGCGCTGGCCATATGGTCGCCGGCGACAAAAATAACGCTTTCAATGCGTCTGCGATTGAGTTTTTACTGCGCAAAGCGCCGCGCATTGCCGGCTGATCCATAGCTTTTAGGAACTGTTTTGCCTACGTGCTATCGATGCTTTTGCTTTTTGTTAAAGCGTTTCACAGATGCTTGCCAACCACGAAAGCCGTCCTTCATTTATTTGAAATATAGATCGATTGTTTGTCGTAAAACTACGAGCTGCCGAGGTATTCAATATGCGCTTAACGGATCAGAGTTTACTCAAGGACAAAGTGCTGATCGGCAGTGCCTGGTGCGCAGCCGATAGCGGTAAAACATTGGCAGTCACTAATCCATCTAACGATGACATCGTGGCGCAAGTGCCCGACTGCGGCGCCGCCGAAACGCAGCGTGCCATCGCCGCTGCCGATACCGCATTGATCGAATGGCGCGCGACCACGGCCAATCAGCGCGGTAAAATCCTACAGGCATGGAGTGAGTTGATCGTTAAGCATGCAACGGATTTAGCGCAGCTGCTGACACTGGAACAAGGCAAGCCGCTCGCCGAGGCGCGCACCGAAATCGCCGCTGCTGCCGCCTTTCTGCAATGGTTTGCCGAGGAGGCAAAACGTGTTTACGGCGACGTTATTCCCAGTGCCGCCGCCGATCGCCGTCTGCTGGTGATCAAACAACCCATCGGCGTATGCGCAGCGATCACCCCGTGGAATTTTCCGTGTTCAATGATCGCGCGCAAAGTCGCGCCGGCATTGGCCGCCGGTTGCACGATGGTGCTCAAACCCGCCGAAAAAACCCCGTTGTCGGCGCTGGCGTTAGCCGAGTTGGCGCTGCGCGCCGGCGTTCCCGCCGGTGTGTTTAATGTCGTTATCGGCGATCCGCAGATTATCGGCGCTGAACTTACCGCCAACGCGACTGTGCGTAAATTATCGTTCACCGGCTCGACGGCGGTCGGCCGCTTATTGATGGCGCAATGCGCGCCGACCTTAAAAAAATTGTCGTTGGAACTCGGCGGCAATGCGCCCTTTATCGTATTCGACGACGCCGATCTGGATGCCGCCGTGGCCGGCGCCATCGCCGCCAAATACCGCAACTCGGGACAGACCTGCATCTGCGCGAATCGAGTACTGGTGCAGGAAAATATTTACGAAGTTTTTATCGAAAAATTTGCTGCCGCGACCGCGCAACTGCAAGTCGGCGATGGTTTTACAGAAGGTGTTGCGCAGGGGCCATTGATCGATGCGAAGGCGCTGCAGAAAGTGGAGACATTGCTGGAAGATGCAGTGGCCAAGGGCGCGCGAGTCGTCAGTGGCGGGCAGCGACATGCGCTCGGCGGTACCTTTTATCAGCCGACCGTATTGCGCGATATCGATTCGAACATGCGCGTCGCGCACGAAGAAATTTTTGGGCCGCTCGCGCCGGTCTGGCGCTTTCGCGACGAAGCCGAGGCAATCGCGATCGCCAATGCCACCGAATATGGTCTGGCCGCCTATTTTTATACGCGCGACATGGCGCGTATCTGGCGAGTTTCGGAAGCGCTGGAATACGGCATGATCGGCATTAATACCGCCACCATCGGTTCGGAGGCGGCGCCGTTCGGCGGTATGAAGCAATCCGGCTTCGGCAGAGAGGGCTCCAAATACGGAATCGATGAATATCTCGAAATCAAATATTTGTGCATGGGCGGGCTCTGACGCATAGGGGCTGGGATTCACAAGCGCTCGGATTCACAAAGACCCACTGCATAATAACTCTCGTGCACAGACACTCTCCCACACAAATCAGCGATGCGAGGTGGCGATAAATTTATTGCTGCAGAGCAGGCGCATATCGAATGCCACAGGTTTCAAATCGATCGAAACTGCCTCGATATCGTTGATTCTACGTAGGCTTTGCTTCAGCCGTCGTTCAGGTTTGCATGCGTATTCTGACCGTGCCTGGATGTAGTCAGGCAACCGCCTTAGCTGGAATCTCAGCCGGGTGGGCTCAAAAATGGGAAGGTCGCAGGTCAGCGGCCAAAGGATCGAAAGATGCTTACGCAGCATGAAGTTCGAATGCAGTTGGATACCATCGCTACCGAGGTATTGCAGTCGCCAGGTATTTATTACGAATTATATTCGCGGATTTTTTCCCAGCGCGTGCAGCAATGGATGCATAGCGTGGCGGCTGGCGATGCCAAATTGATTCAACGCGTCGCCGAATGCGATCCGGACTATCTGTCGGATCTGGAAATAGCGGCGCCGCTGCATAGCAAGCCGAGCGCGCTGTTCAACCCGGCCTGGGATATGGACTATTGATAAGCCGGAAAATGGGCGATTAATCAATGAAGCGGTATAAATAAAAAGGGGCGAACTCAATCTCTGAGCTCGCCCCTTTTTGGTAAAGCTGCCCGCCTTGAAAAGCAGGCTATAGACCGACAGCTCTATGCGGTTAGCGTACTGTTACTTGATGTAGATCTGATCGAATACCCCGCCATCCGCGAAATGCTCGGCCTGTGCCTTGCTCCATGAACCGAATACATCATTCAACTTAAACAATGGTATGACCGGGAAGCGCGCCAGATCCTCTTTGTCGGCGAACTCCGGTTTGTTAGGACGATAAAAATGCTTCGCGACTAATTTTTGTCCCACCGGCGAATACAAATATTCCAGATAGGCTTTTGCGACTTCGCTGGTGCCGTGTTCTTTGGCATTCTGTTCGACCACCGCAACCGGCGGTTCGGCTAAAATGCTGAGCGATGGCAAAATAATTTCGAATTGATCCCCGCCCAGTTCTTTCTGGATAAGAAACGCTTCGTTTTCCCAGGTTAACAATACGTCGCCAATATTGCGTTGCACAAAGGTGGTCGTCGAGCCGCGTGCGCCGGAATCCAGCACCGCTACGTGTTGATAAAGATCTTGGATATAACTGCGCGCTTTTTTCTGCGCGGCAATCACCTTCGGATCAGTGGCGTTTTTTACCAGGCTCAGATCGCCGAGCTCTTGCTTCAGCGCCCAGCCCCAGCCCGCCAGATAGGCCCAGCGCGGCGCGCCGCCGGTCTTCGGATTCGGAGTAATCACCTGCACGTCCTTTTTTACCAGATCGCCCCAATCCTTGATGCCTTTAGGATTGCCTTTGCGCACCAAAAAAACGATGGTCGAAGTGTAGGGCGAGCTGTTGTTCGGCAATTTGCCTTGCCAATCTGCCGGTAGTTTATGGGTCAGATCGGCGATCGAATCGATATCGAGCGACAGCGCCAGGGTCACTATATCGGCGCTCAAACCATCGATAACCGAGCGCGCCTGCTTGCCGGAGCCACCGTGCGATTGATTGACTTTTACCGTGTCGCCGGTTTTAGCCTGCCAGTAAGAAGAGAACAATGGATTGTAGGCTTCGTATAACTCGCGGGTCGGATCGTACGATACGTTCAGTAAGGTGACTTCCTTGGCTGCTGTCCACGATGTAGCGGTCAGGGCGGATAAGAGAATGGAAGCGGCGATATAAAGCTTGCGCGGTTTTTTTGTCATTCTGAAAATCTCATTAATAGGCAGCGGGATAAATAAACAAAATTCGATACAAAAACCTACACCCAACTTAACAGGTAGCCTGCAATCTACAGAACAATCGCGGCGCCAAAAAATACTGTTTTAGAATT
>DATIED010000279.1:0-2983 GCA_035455965.1 Spongiibacteraceae bacterium | reverse complement strand
ATAATATAAACTCTTGAACGCCAATACCGACTGGCGCTTAGGATTCGCCTGGCGCAGCTTGTAGTTGACCACCCTGCCCTTATCGTCGGTTTCCAGTTTATGGCACAACAGCGCGGGAAACCCCAGTTGGCGCATTAACGGCTGCGCGAACTCATAAAACGTATCGGATAAAATCACCACCTGAAAGCGCTCGCGCAGCCAATCGATAAATTCGCGCGCGCCATCCAGCGGTTTAATTTCGGCAATCACCGCCTGAATATCCGGCAGACCTAAATTGTGTTCGTCGAGAATACGCAGGCGCTGCTTCATCAACACATCGTAATCGGGAATATCGCGCGTGGTCGCCCGCAATTCTTTGATACCGGTGCGCTCGGCAAAAGCGATCCAGATTTCGGGGACCAAAACCCCTTCGAGGTCGAGACAAGCGATTTCCACGGAGCGCTCCTAAATTCAGCGATAAAAATCAGGCCGCAAGACTACCGGGAACGGTACGCGAAGGCAATCTGGAGGATAGGACGATGCGGATGGAATTGCTAAAAAACTGGGGTCGACTCAAAGTCTGACCCCGATAACGATTAGTACACCGGCAGGCGGATATTTTCGAATAGCTCGTCGAGATCGGCCTTGCTATGCCGCTGATACGCTTCTTCGACCACTTCGCGCTTGAGGTGCGGTGCGAACATTTGAATGAAGTCGTACATAAAGCCGCGTAGGAATGTGCCGCGGCGAAAACCGATTTTAGTGATGCTGGATTGGAACAGATGCGCGGCATCCAGTGCGACCAGATCTTGATCCAGCTCGGGATCGACCGCCATATGCGCCACGATACCAATTCCCAGACCGAGCCTCACATAGGTCTTGATGACGTCGGCGTCGGCAGCCGTGAATACGACCTTCGGCGCCAGGCCTTTCTCCAAAAACGCCTCGTCCAGCTTGGAGCGACCGGTAAAGCCAAACACATACGTGACTATCGGATACTTGGCGACATCTTCGAGCGTCAGCTTGCTGATCTGCGCCAACGGATGCCCTTTCGGCACGATGACGCAGCGGTTCCATTTGTAGCACGGCATCATCACCAGATCGCTGAACAGCTCGAGCGCCTCGGTAGCGATGGCGAAATCCACGGTGCCGTCGGCGGCCAGTTCCGAGATCTGCATCGGCGTGCCTTGATGCATATGCAGAGAGACATCCGGATATTTTTTGATAAACGATTTGATAACACTCGGCAGTGCATAGCGCGCCTGCGTGTGGGTGGTAGCGATCGACAAACTGCCCTTCTTTTCGTTGCTGAATTCCTGCGCTACCTGCTTGATGCTCTCGACCTTGCGCAAAATTTCGCCAGCAGTTTTTAAAATTGCCTCGCCGGCTGGCGTTACACGCGTCAAATGCTTGCCGGAACGGGAAAAAATCTCGACGCCCAACTCATCCTCCAGCAAACGAATCTGTTTGCTGATGCCAGGCTGAGAGGTATAAAGGCTTTGCGCGGTAGCCGACACGTTGAGCTCGTGGTGGGCGACTTCCCAAATGTACCGAAGCTGCTGTAACTTCATGCTGCCCTCCGAATAATCGGTAAATAATTATGTTCTTAAGTTCTTACCAACCTATTCTGGACGACCGTCATTTCCTATGATTGATAGTCCAATCGCCGTCCCTTATTACCAAACATAGCGCATTTATCCTAAAAACACGAATTTTATGCACAAAGAAACATACGCTGGATAACTCCCCAATACCTAACGAGCGTTAGCAACCCCATGCGGCACATGTCCTGTGGCGACATGTTGGCTCGCCGAATCGCAGTGTCCCACCTGATCGTCAAAGAACACATCCGCCTCGAAAGCTCGCAAAAATTCGCCTTTTGACATGCCGCCGAGGAACAACGACTCATCGATGCGAATATTCCAGGCCCGCAGGGTGCGGATTACCCGCTCGTGCGCCGGCGCTGAACGCGCGGTAACCAGGGCGGTGCGGATCGGCGATTCTCCGGACGGCCACTCTTCGGAAGGAAAGCGCGCCTGTAGATTGTGCAGCACCTGCAGGAATGCTTTAAACGGCCCGCCGCTCAATGGCTGTTTCGCGGCGGCGCGCTCGCTGGCGGCAAAAGCCTCCAGGCCGCGCGATTTATAGACGCGCTCGGCCTCGTCGGAAAACACGACCGCATCGCCGTCGAAGGCGATGCGTAGTTGCGCGGAAGGTGCGCCATCGTGGCGCGGCGAAGGTAACAACGTGGCCGCCGCCACACCCTGCTCAAGAGCGGAGCGCACATCTTCCGGATCGGTCGATAAAAACAACTGGCAGCCGAATGCGGACACGTAGCGATAGGGACTCTGACCACCGCAAAATGCCGCGCGGCTAATCGGCAGATCGTAATGCTGAATCGAGTTGAATACGCGCAGGCCGGTATCGGCGCTATTGCGCGACAATAAAATCACATCGACGCACGGCGCGCCGAGCTGCTCGTTGAGACGCAACAGTTTCTGGACCAGCGGATACGCCTCGCCCGGCGCCAGGGGTTGCTCCTCATGCTCGATCTGATACTGCTGAAAAGCCTCCAGCCCCTGCTCCTCAAAAACACGATGGCTATCGGCCAAATCGAATAAGGCGCGCGACGAAATTGCGATGACTAACTTATTGTTCACTGCTTGGTCGTTCACGAATGGGGAGCTCACAGCTGGATGACTCGATAGTGGATTGGATGGCATTTACCTGGAGTCAAAAGTACGCACGTTGCGTCGATACGATAACAGAGCGAAACCCCGCCGCCGATTTATTACTTATGCGTGCCGGCGCCGACTATAACCAATCGCGACCGTACCGCCAATCGCGCTACGTCGTATTCCGCGTTGCGTCCTCGGTACAGTCCTTTCACGGTGCACTGCTCTCACGGTACACTCCACTCATTACCCTCCATTTAATGCAATCGTCCACCCCTACTGATAGCTCCGCACCCATGCACAATACCGCCCATGCCCGCATCGATCTC
>DATIED010000278.1:0-4145 GCA_035455965.1 Spongiibacteraceae bacterium | reverse complement strand
GTCGAGATCGAGAAACTCGCCGGGCGGATGCGCACCGGCGCGCACCTTCGAGCGAATCACGTTGACCCATTGCATGACGCGGCGATCGAAATCGGCGTTGCGGCCCATCGCGTAATACACGCGCTCGCGGCCTTCGATCAGGCCGGGCAGAATATCGTCGAGATCGCTGATCGGAAACGCATCGTCGGCACCGAAATTTTCGCACACGCCTTCGGGGCCGGCGCGATAACCATTCCATAACTCCATGGTCGGATCGCGCTCGCGGCAAAAAATCACGACTTCGCCATGTGGGCGGCCCGGCAATAACACCAACACCGCATCGGGCTCGGGGAAGCCGGTTAAATAATAAAAGTCGCTGTCCTGGCGAAACGGAAATTCGACATCGCGATTGCGAATGGTTTCGCGCGCCGCGGGCACGATGGCAATGCTGTTGGGTTCCATCTGCGCCATTAAATCGCGGCGGCGGCGAGCGAATTCTTGCGAGCTGATTTTGCTGGTCATAAGGCGCTATCGGTTACCGATTGAGGGCGAAAATTTTAATGGAAGGCTTCAGTGTAATTTCTTGCGCTTGAATAAATCCGCTGGCGAAGTCGCTGCGCCTGGCGCCATGCTACCAGCCAGCGGATTTGCGATAGTGGGGGCCGCGGCGTTGTATTCGGCAAAAATTTCCACTGCAGTCAGGCGCACGTATTCGCAGATGGAAAATAAATCGTTTTCGCTATTGTCCTGCGCATTGTCATCTTCGCTGGCGCCGATCTGGGCGATGGCGGCGAGATCGCGCAATGCCTCGGCGAGATCGGCATCGATTTTCAGTTTTGCACCGGCCAAACCAAAGCCGGTCAAGAAGCCCTGACACCATTGACCAAGCCCTTCGACGCGCTCGACCAGCGCGGCATCGTCGTCGGGTAACAGGGGATGAAACGATAATTCGCCGCTCTGCATGGCGGCCAGCGTTGCCCGGTATAAGTCGTAGAGGCTATCGCCGGCGACCTCGTCCGGGTTTTGGCTGAGATCGGCTTCTTCGTTGGCGGCGCGCAGCCATTCGCTGCGGCTCAGACGTTTGCCTGCAGCTAGTTGGCCGGCCAGAAAGCCGTGCAATTCGGCGGCGGATTGCAGCGCGCCATAATCCTGCAGCAGCGTACGGAGTTGATCGAAATTTGGGGCGGCTAAATCGGTCATCGCAACTTATGTTTAAAGTAATGTGGGGAGAAAATAACGTGCATCATGGTAGCGCCGTTTGCATAAAAACGCGACGCCCGCCCCGAAACTGATGCGGCCTTTTAATATGTCGGGCAGGTTGTTGAATTCGCGTAAATTTCATTCCGTTGACCGGCCTTCGAGGGACATCTATAGTAGAGCCCAACCCGCAGTGGCCCTGCTTTAGGTACTAGAAGCCGATCATGGAAAATCAGCAATTCAAGCTGTTGGAGCGCAAAGTCAGCGATTTGATTCAGCTGTGCGAGCAGATGGATCGCGAGAATCGCGTGCTGAAAACTGCCGCCATCGGCTGGCAGCAAGAGCGTGAACAATTAATTCAAAAGACCGAAATCGCCCGCACCAAGGTCGAGTCGATGATCGTCCGCCTCAAGGCGCTGGAGCAAGAGTCGTGAGCGCGCATACGGTTACAGTAAAAATCCTGGATAAGGATTACCAGGTTGCCTGTCCGCCCGAGCAGGAGCAGGGCCTGATCGCCGCCGCGCGCTACCTCGACAAACAGATGCGCGGCGTGCGCGACAGCGGCAAAGTGATCGGTCTGGAGCGCATCGCGGTAATGGTGGCGTTGAACACTGCCTACGAACTTTTGAATAAAGATACCCAGGTGGCCGAGGTCTCGCAGACCGGCCTGGAAGATGTGAAGAAGCTCAGCGATCGCATCGAAGATGCGCTGCAACGCTTCAGTCAAATGGAAATTGGCTGAGTCCAGGGTTACACTGTTCATCCCTGAGGTATGCGCCAGGTGGTTAAGACCCCTGAGCCGATGAATCAACAACCTGGGGGCTACCAAGTTGGTGTCGTTGTGCATGTCCGCCAGTCGGAAAGCCTGAGCCACCACGGCAGCTCCCGCCTTGAACCTCTGGGTTCAAGGGCCACGCCGCCAGCGGTATCTCGGGGTCCTTCTTTTTCAAATCATGTCGTCCACTGAATCCGCCGTTCAACTCAGCAAGCGTCAGTTGCGCCAGTTGGTGCGCGCGCGCCGGCGCGCTTTGCGTCCGGGCGAGCAGCGCCGCGCTGCGTTTAAACTCGCGCAACGCGCGCAGCGCCAGCCGTGGTATATCCGCGCGCGCAGCTTGGTGCTGTATATGGCGGCGGACGGCGAAATCGACCCTCGGGTATTGATGCGGCAGGCGCTGGCGCAGGGTAAGCGCGTCTATTTGCCGCAATTGTGCCGCGACGGTAGCCTGCTGTTTGGCGAGTATCGAGCGGGTATGCGGCTGCGCCGCAACTGCTTCGGCATCGCTGAGCCGGTGCTGCGCAGGAAAGTCTCGCTGCTGGAACTGGATGTGGTGTTATTGCCGTTGGTCGCGTTCGATCGAAGCGGCAACCGGCTCGGTATGGGCGGGGGGTTTTACGATCGTACGTTCGCGCGCTGGCAACGAATCTACACGTCGCGCGCCAACGCGCCGCGCCTGATAGGTTTGGCGCACGGCTTTCAACAAGTGGACAATCTGGCGAGCCAGTCCTGGGACGTACCGCTCAGTGGTGTGTTAACCGATGCGGACTGGCTCTCAATTGTTAGCCGATCATGACATTCAAGGTTGCGGTCAACAATGTGCCGAGAGTGAACAGCAAGACGGTGACGGTGACGGAGTCTGGCCTGGACATTCTGGCGTGCATGATGGCGACCTCGGACTGGTTCAGGTGGGTAAAACTCTGAGTGTGAGATTAGCGCTGGATTTGGCGGCTCGCCGAGGGGAATAGCAGATCTGCGACGCGTCCGTGGCGCAAGTTGCTTAGCGCTTCACAAAGACCGGTAGATACTTCCAAAAAACGCCATAACCGCGATGATTAAATGACTGCGTAGGGCGCAATAACCGAAGGGCATTGCGCCATTGTCGGGCACTGCGGCGCAATACCCAGAGGGCACAAGTGCGCGTTGCTTATTGCGCCCTACGCGGGCCGGCCGAGAAATAATTGGTAGGCCGGATTTTGTGTCTCTTCCTGATAGGGGTAAGTCAGCCCTTCCAGAAATTGCTGCAGGGCTTTGTGCTCTTCGGCGGGCACCTGCATGCCGACCAGCACGCGACCGTAAGCAGCGCCGTGATTGCGATAGTGGAACATCGAAATATTCCAGCGCGTGCCGAGCTGGGTCAGAAAGTTGAGCAGCGCACCGGGGCGCTCCGGAAACTCAAAGCGGTATAGCACCTCATCATCCACCGAGCCGGGCGCGTGGCCGCCGACCATATGGCGAATATGCAGTTTGGCCATTTCGTTTTCGGTCAGATCGAGCACCGCATAACCCTTTCCGGCGAGGTCGCCGACCAGTTCGGCGCGATCGCTGCCACCGGGTGCGACCTGCACGCCGACAAAAATCTGCGCTGCCACCTGATCCGCGAAGCGGTAATTGAACTCGGTGATATTGCGCTTGCCGAGCGCGCCGCAAAACGCCTTGAAGCTGCCGGGGCGCTCGGGGATGGTCACGGTCAGAATCACTTCGCGCTGCTCGCCGATCTCGGTGCGCTCGGAGATATAACGCAGCCGATCGAAGTTAGTATTCGCACCGCTGTGAATCGCCAGCAGCGTTTGTCCGCTGGCGCCGTTCTGCTCGATATATTTTTTCAGGCCGGCCAGCGCCAGGGCGCCTGCGGGTTCGGCGATTGAGCGGGTGTCGTCGAAGATATCCTTGATCGCGGCGCAGATTTCATCGGTGTTGGCCGTGATCACGCCGTCGATGGTCTTGCGCAGTACGCGGAAGGTCTCCTTGCCGATTTTTGCCACCGCGACGCCATCGGCGAACAGCCCGACATGCTCGAGCGTCACGCGCTTGCCGGCATCCATCGCCGCTTTCAGGCAGGCGGAATCCTCGGCTTCGACCGCGAACACCTTGATATCCGGTCGCAGATATTTCACATAGGCGGCGATACCCGCGCACAGGCCACCGCCGCCGACCGGTACAAAGATCGCGTCGAGCTGGCCGGTATGCTGCT
>DATIED010000277.1:0-7832 GCA_035455965.1 Spongiibacteraceae bacterium | reverse complement strand
CGGATTTGTTGCGCTCGCAGCTTCGATGAGTACTATTTCATGTCCTGCAAAAGACCTCCCCCTCACCCCGCCGTCAAGCCTGAGTGAAACTGAAGCTTTTGCTGTTCAAACAGCTTTGGTAAAAGAAGGAAAAATTTAACTACCAGCATTGTCGCGGCAGAAAGGCATCGATTGGTTGAGTTCTTTTCGTTAAGGCACGTTTTTAAAAATCACGCGTATAAATAATTAAGGCCGGTTACGACAATTGTCGCGACCGGCCGTAGCGTTTTGCTAGCTCGTCTTATCGATAATTAAACAGCCAGCGTCAGGAACTCGCCCGCTTTGTTGCCGGTGTAGGCGCCGTCGCGGAATGTAGCCGTGCCGTTTACCAGAGTGAGTCGCATCGGTGCCGCCTTGCGCGTGTAGCGCCAGGTGATGCCGCCTTTGCCGTCGGTCACGTCGAAGACTTTTTCCATATCCGATTGGCCGATCTCATTCATATCGAACACCACGATATCGGCGCGTTTACCCTGTTTGATTTCGCCGATTTCGGTGAGATTGAAATGCTGCGCCAGTTTGCCGGTCATGGTGTGCACCGCTTGCTCGACCGTGATCGCCTGCTGATCGCGCACGTATTTGGTCAGGTAAATCATGTTCTCGCCGCCGCCGCAGAGCATCTGCAAATGCGCGCCGGCGTCGGTGATGTTACCGACCGTGCGCGGATCGCGAATCATCTCCAGCACCACGGAGTCGTCCATATCGAATGGCGCCATACGCACAGTGGATAACACGCCGTTTTTCAGCAGCCATTCCGCCATCGCATCGGAGCGATGCAGGCCGAGTTGTTCGGCGTATTGCAGCAGCGTAATGCCGAACGGGCCGGCGCCATTGTCCGAGCCGAGCTTAGTCAGCAGCAGCATGCCGGGATTGTTCATCGGCGAGTGCGGGTAACACTGCGTATCCCAACTGGCGCGCGCGCGCTCGCGCCAGGCCGGATCGCGCAGCAAGGCGGCCTTTGCATCGGCGCCATCGGCGAGTACCACTTCGTGCCAGACGTAATCGTTGGATTGCGCGAAGATCAGCGATTTAAACAGGCTGAGCTGGCCGGTGAGCGGCACGTGCGCGTAACCCGGCCATACATCGATACCGTCGGCGCGCATTTTTGCCACGCGCTCGCGCATCGGCTCGAGCAGGTAATTCTGATACGCCACGGTGGGAATGCCGCCTGTGAGCTGCATGCGAATTTTGCGGCCCTTCATCAGCCGCGCCATGCGGTCGGTTTGTTCCGGACCGGTATCGCGCATCAATGCGACATCGATAATGACTTGATAAGTCGCGTGCGGATATTTTTCCAGCACATCGAACAGGGCGGAGAACTCCGCATCGTCGGCGACCAGCGTAGGGATTTTACGATCGTCGCCGTCGTGGTCGAGCAGGTTGTCGGATAATCCCAGCGCGCCTGCTGCCAGCGCGTTGTCGAGCATGCCCACCATTATTTTGATTTCTGCCGGCGTCGCTGCGCGCTCCCACGCTTCCAATCCCATTGCCGCCATGCGGATGGCGATGTGACCGACAAACATTGCGTAATTGGTCGGTAGCTGAATGTTTTTCTGCACCGACTGTTTGTACTCGGACCAGGTCCGCCAATCCCAGGGCACATGCTTAAGGAAGGGCTCCAGCGGAATATCTTCGAAGAAGGAGAATATTTTTGCCATTTCCAATTGCGCGGCTTTATCGTCGGAAATCGGCGCGGCGGTGAAGCCGCAATTGCCGGCGATGATGGTGGTCGCGCCGTAGCCGGGCAGTGGATCGAGGTCGGGCTGCCACCACATGGTCGCGTCGTAGTGCGTGTGCGCTTCGATAAAGCCGGGCGTCACATAACAACCCTTGGCGTCGAAGATTTCTTCGCCTGCGCCGGGCTGCAGGTTTTGGCCGATCTCGGCGATTTTACCGCCGGCCACGCGCACATCGGCGGCGAAGGACTTGGCGCCGGTACCATCGACGACGGTGCCGCCGCGAATCAACATGTCTGACATTTTTGGCTCCTTATATCGCCCCGTGCGGAGCGCCGGTTGGTTGCTAGGGTTATTTATAATAATATTTATTAAATATATACCCGCGCCGGCCGGTTTGTCAAAAGGGGCGGAATAGGCGGGGAGGCGGAGGAGCAGGCAACGACTGGTCGGATGAATTGTGCGGCAATAAAAAAGCCCGGTATAACCGGGCTTTTTTAAGTTTGAAACGTCGATCAAAGCAATTCGATTGCCACCGCCAGCGCTTCGCCGCCACCGATACAGAGCGTCGCGACCCCGCGCTTCTTGCCGTGTTTTTGCAGCGCGTGCATCAGGGTTACGATCAGGCGCGAGCCGGTCGAGCCGATCGGATGGCCCTGCGCGCAGGCGCCGCCATGGACGTTCACTTTGCTGTGATCGAGTTTTAAATCGCGCATCGCCAGCATGGTTACCATCGCAAACGCTTCGTTGATCTCCCACAGATCGACATCGTCCACCGACCAGCCGACTTTCTTTAATAGTTTTTGCACGGCGCCGATCGGTGCCGTAGTAAACAATTCGGGCTGATGCGAATTGCGTGCGTGGCCGAGCATACGGGCAAGCGGTTTGATACCGCGCGCATTTGCCGTTTCTTCATTCATCAATACCAGCGCCGAGGCACCGTCGGAGATCGAACTGGAGTTGGCGGCGGTGACCGTACCGTCTTTTTTAAAGGCCGGTTTTAAGTTCGGAATTTTTTCGATTTTGGCGTTGAGCGGTTGTTCGTCGTCTTTAACGATGGTTTCGCCCTGGCGGGTTTTAATGGTTACCGGTGCGATCTCGGCTTCCAGCGAGCCGTCTTTGATCGCGCGTTGCGCACGCTGCAGCGATTCGATGGCGAAGGCATCCATCTGCTCGCGCGTCAGGCCATTATCGTCGGCGGTGGTCTGCGCATAAGTGCCCATCAATTTGCCGTGGTACGGATCTTCGAGGCCGTCGAAAAACATATGATCCTTTAACTCGACGGCACCGGTGCCGACACCGCCGCGCGCGCGCGGCAATATGTGCGGCGCATTGGTCATGCTTTCCATGCCGCCCGCCACCATCGTCTGATAAGTGCCGGCGACTATTTGGTCGTACGCAAAAATCGTGGCCTGCATCGCCGAGCCGCACAATTTATTGATAGTTACGCTACCGGCAGTATTGGGAATGCCGGCGTTTAGGCCGACCTGGCGCGCCGGACCCTGTTTGAGGCCAGCCGGCAATACGCAGCCCATCAGCAACTCTTCGACATCTGTGGCTTTTACACCCGAGCGCTCCAGCGCTGCGGTGACGGCAATGGTACCTAACTCGACGGCGGTGGCGCCGCTCAAAGAGCCCTGTAAACCGCCCATGGGAGTACGAGCGCCGCTGACGATGACGACTGAGTTCGAAGACATGTTGATATCCAATTAAGAGAGGCTGGGAAAGCCGCTTATTTAGCCACAGCAGTGGCTCTCAGGCAATCTGCAGTTACTGCAGTGGAGGCAGCGTTGGAGCTGTTTCGCAGAATATCATCCGACGCTGAATAATTTGCCGCGCACCGCCTGTCGATATTCGCGCGGCGTTTGTTTCATCACATTTTTAAACAGCCGGCAAAAATAACCGCTGTCCGTGTAGCCGACCGCGGCCGCGACTTCGGCGATGGCAAGATTGCTGGTGCGCAATAATTCGCGCGCGCCGGCGATACGCTGCTGCTGCAGATATTCGGTGGGATTGATACCGATCGCCTGTTGAAAGCGGCGATTGAGCGAACGCGGACTAAGCCCCAATTGCTGCGCCAGCTCGGGTATCCGCAACGGCTCGGCATATTGTGCGCGCAGAACATCCTGCGCCTGCACGACTAACTCGTCGCCATGCACATCGGCGTTGCCGGCACTGTACAAATGGTGTTCGAACGGCCGGCGCATCTCCGGCGAAAATTGCGCCTCGACTTTGCGCGCGAGCTGGCGACCGTAGAACAGTTCGATGAAGTGAATCGTCAGATCGGCGACCGAGTTGATCGAGCCCGCGCAAAAAATCCCGTTGGCCTCGGTGAGTAAATGGCGACGCTGTAATTGCACCAATGGGTAGCGCTGGGCAAATTGCTCGAAATAAAACCAGTGCGTGGTTGCCGGGTGTCGATCGAGCAGACCAGCCTCCGCCAATAAAAAACTGCCGGTGCCGACGGCGCATAAACGCGCGCCGCGCTGTGCCAGTTGCTGCAGCCACGGCAGCAATTCGCGGTGCTGCCGCAGCGTGGTGAGAGGATTGCGCCACAGCGCCGGCACAATCAGCAAGTCGGTGTGTTCGATGCCGGCCGGTTCGCCGCTGAGCTTGAGCGTTAGGCCGCTGGCCGTGCGAATTTCGCTGCCGCCGGGGCCGACCAGATCGTATTGCAGCGGTGCGGTCCGCTGTCGCATCGAGCGCGCCGCATTGTCGGCAGCCAACAGCATTTCCATCGGCAATGAAAGACTGGAAGCGAGTGCGGTCGGCAGCGCAAGCAAAGTAATGTGCGGCAATGGCTGATAAATCCAGTTTTGTGGCTGATTAAGCCAGTATAGCGATGCCGATCCACATTACAATGCGATGACGAAAAGGTCCTCGTCGACGGACTAAATTTTCCATTCTCGCGCGGCGATATTAAGGAATTATGATGGCGAAGCTCCCCCTTATCGTAGGCTTCGGCGGTATCAATGCCGCCGGCCGCAGCTCGTTTCACCACGGCTATCGACGCATGGTGATCGATGCTCTCGATCAAAGCACCGCCGACCTTACGCTGCGCAGCCTTGCCGGAGTGATGGGGCTACCGCTCGATGGCGCCCTCAGTCCCGATCAACAACATTACATTCTCGAACACACGCTGATTCGCCGCATCGAAAACGACTGGTTCGATCCCGATCGCGTGCCGCTCAATCGACGCATGCCGATGGAAGCCGGCCAGCAACCGCTCAGCTTCGTGACCAAGGCGCGCAATCTGCCCGAACTATTACCCGCCGGTTGGCAGGTGTCCGATCTCGGCGATCGCACGGTGCGTGTCGATATCAGCGGCGATACCGAATTTTTACTGCCGTGCACCGAAGTGCTGTCGGTGCAGGCCGCCGGTATCCTGCCGACCGGTTTCGATCCGAGCAAGTTGTACCAATCGCGCAATCATCCACGCGGCCTGCAGTTATCGGTATTTGCCGCCAGCGATGCGCTCGGCTCGCTGGGTATCGATTGGGAAACCATCCGCCAGCATGTCGCACCCGATCAAATCAGTTGTTACGCCGGCAACGCCATGAGTCAGTGCGATGAAAACGGCAACGGCGGCATGCTCGGCGCGCGCTATCGCGGCAAGCGCGTCACCTCGAAACAATTACCGTTCGGCCTGCTGGATATGCCGGCCGATTTCGTCAATGCGTATGTGCTGGGTAATATCGGCAATACCGGCGGCAACGCCGGCGCCTGCGCAACGTTCCTCTATAGCTTGCGGCAGGGTCTCGACGATATTCACACCGGCCGCGCGCGCGTGGTGGTGGTGGGTTCGAGCGAAGCGCCGGTGACGCCCGATGTGATGGAAGGTTTTGCCGCGATGGGCGCGCTGGCACAGGATAAGGATTTACTCGCGCTCGATGCGCATCTCGGTCGCACCACGCCGAATTATCGGCGCGCCGCGCGCCCGTTCAGCACCAATTGCGGATTTACTATCGCCGAAGGCGCGCAATACATTGTGTTGATGGACGACGAACTGGCGCTGCAATTGGGCGCGACGATTTACGGCGCCGTCAGCGATGTATTCGTCAATGCCGACGGTCACAAAAAATCGATTTCCGGCCCCGGCGCCGGCAACTATGTCACGGTTGCCAAGGCCTGTGGCGTGGCGCGCGCGATAGTGGGCGAAGAATCGTTGCGACGCCGCTCGATGGTGCAGGCACACGGCACCAGCACGCCGCAAAATAGAGTCAGCGAATCGCATATCCTCAATCAGACCGCGAAATTATTCGGCATCGAAAATTGGCCGGTGGCGGCAATCAAAGCGTACATTGGCCACACATTGGGACCATCCTCCGGCGATCAACTGGCGGCCACTCTGGGCGTTTGGGCGCACGGTTTTATTCCCGGCATTAAAACCATCGATCACATCGCCGCCGATGTGCACCAAAGCAATTTGCGTATCAGCAGCGAACATTTGGAAGTCGGCACCGAAGGCATCGACGTGGCGATTCTGAATTCCAAGGGTTTCGGCGGCAACAATGCGTCGGCACCGCTGCTCGCGCCGCATATCGCGCAGCGCTTATTGCAGAAGCATCACGGCGAGAAGGCGCTGTCGGCCTATCGCAAACGCAACGAAGCGGTGCGGGAACAAGCGGCGGCGTACGATGCGGCGGCATGCACCGGCGATTTCCGCACCATATATAAATTCGATCACAATGTATTGAATGGCGAGCAGCTCGACTGCTCGGCGCATGCGATTGCAGTGCCGGGATTCGGACGGCCGATCGATCTGGATTTCGAATCGCGCTACAAGGATTGGTAGGCTCCGGCAAGGATTGGCAGGCGCCTGCAAGGATTGATAGTTTCCTGCAGGGATTGATAGGCGCCCGCATACCATTGCTCGCCACGGTTAGATATACTCGTAAAAAAACTCATAACGGGGCGGGTGCAACATGCGCAAATACGTGCGTCACCCAAGTACCATTCCAGTCGAGCTGGCCATCGCGCGCGCACCGTGCGTCGGTCAACCGCAATTGGCGAATATTGCTACGGGCGGCTTCGCCTGTTCGGTCGGCGAACCGTTGCCGATCGGCGTTACAGTGCAGCTGCGCATTCCGATGATTTGGCCGGAGTACCATGGCTGCGGCGTAGTCAAATGGTGTCGCGGCGAAGCACCCAACTGCGAAGTCGGTATCGAATTCTGCGCGCACGATTTATTCAAAGCGAAAATGGTCGAACAACTCAGCCAGATCGAACACTACCGCAATCGGCTGTGGATTGATGAGGGCCGCATCGTCGATGGCGAGCAGGCCGCCAAGGAATGGATTGCGCGCTACGCCAAGGAATTTGCCGACGCCTTCCAGAACTCGCCCTAATCGAAGCCTGATCCTTAATCGAAGATCAGCCCCTGCTGCACATACTCCTCGACGCGAACACCGTGACTGCCGTTCGGCAGCACGTTCTTAATCAATTGAGGCGTATCGCCTGCGCTGGCGCTGCGCTCCAGATTGACCAGCCGATTGGCCGCGGGTTGTTTATCGGCATCGCGCACCACCATCACGTTCGGTAAATGGCGATGACGATAATTGGTGCTCACCACGATACCCACTTCGCCGCTATGCAGCTCGACGATACAACCCGGCGGATACAGGCCGATGCAATCGATAAATTGCTGCGCCAGTTTCGCCTCGAATTTTTTGCCGATCTGATCGTTGATAATGCGCGTAGCATTCAGCGATGAAGCGCCTTTTTTATAACTGCGATCGCTGGTGACCGCATCGAATACATCGCAGAGCATGACGATGCGCGTGAAGTCGGTAATGCCGCCGGCTTTGATTTTGCGCGGATAGCCGCTGCCGTCCAGATTCTCGTGATGACTGTACGCGACATCGATCGCACCGTGATAAATATTGTTATGCCGCATTAAAATATCGCGCCCGTCGATCGGATGCTTTTGCATGATCGCAAACTCATCGGCGGTCAGCGCGCTATTTTTATGCAATATTTCGACCGGTGTCTGCATCTTGCCGATATCGTGCAGCATGCCGGCCATACCGAGTTTATTTAGATCTTCTTCGCTGGCGCCGAGATGGCGACCGAAGGTGATCGCCAGCAGGCCGACATTGAGGCTGTGTTCGGAAGTGTATT